>JAKADE010000044.1 GCA_021820785.1 Pseudomonadota bacterium | reverse complement strand
CCGCCGGAATCCCGGGCTCGCAACCGGCGCGACAGCGTGGCTGCCGTGGCACGTTGCGCAGGTCGGAGGGGCTCGCTTGCCCGGCTGAAGCGCAAGCATCGCGGCGTGTGAGCCGTGTGCGAGTTCCCGACCCTGCCGCTGGTGGCAGCTCGCGCACGCCACGGGGGGCACGAGCGCCGGATGCGGCAGTGCCCGGATGCCGGCGTGGCAGCTGACGCAGGTCAGTGAGGCATGCACGGAATGCGCGAGCACCGCCGGGTCGATCTTCGGGGCGCCCATCATGCCGGTGGCATGACAGGCGAGACACTGCGCGTTGCCGGGAGGGGAGGCCGCCGACTGCGCCCACGCGCGGTGCGGGGCCGCCATGCCCAGAGTCCCGAGGGCGGCCCATCCGATCAGCCAGCACATTCCACGGTGCAGTCGGGTGCTCATCGTCCGGGCAGCATCCCGGAGGGCGCCGCAGCGGTCGATACGTACGAATCCGTAACGCCCGCGGAGTGTTACGTATTTCGGTTCATGCGGCGCTGGGGCACGGTACATCATCGATCCAGCGCGGAGTGGGCCCCATGTGCCTGGCGGTGCCGGGAAAAGTCATCGACATCAATGCGCGCGATCCTCTGCTGCCCACTGCCCGTGTCGATTTCGGTGGCGTCATCAAGGACGTCAGCCTCGCCTATACGCCGCAGGCCCGACCAGGCGACTACGTCCTGGCGCACGTCGGGTTCGCCATGACCGTGATCGACGAGGTGGAGGCGGCGCGAACGCTTCAGGCGCTGCGCGAGGTGGCCGCCGCGGTCGCCGGAGAAGTCACGCTCGAGCCGAGGCCGCTGCGGTGAAGCATGCCGCGGAATACCGCGACGGACATCTGGCCGCGCGGATTGCGCAGCGGATTGCCGCGGAGACGGCCGAGGGCACTGACTACCGCTTCATGGAGTTCTGCGGCGGTCATACCCACGCGATTTCGCGCTACGGATTGGAGGATCTGCTCCCCGGGACGGTGCGGCTGGTCCACGGACCTGGGTGCCCTGTGTGCGTGCTGCCCGTGGCGCGCATCGACAGCGCCATTGCGCTGGCGGCCCGACCGGGTGTGACGCTGTGCACGTACGGTGACCTGATGCGTGTGCCGGGATCGGCTGGCGCGTCGCTCCTGCGGGCGAAAGCCGCCGGCGCGGACGTGCGCATGATCTATTGCGCGCTCGATGCCGTGGCGATCGCCCGTGCCGAACCGCACCGCGAGGTCGTGCTGTTTGCGATCGGGTTCGAGACCACCACGCCGCCGACGGCCCGCAGCGTGCGGCTGGCCCGGCAGATGGGCCTGTCGAACTTCACGGTCTTCTGCAATCACGTGCTCACGCCGGCGGCGATCCAGAACATCCTCGAGAGCCCTGACGTGCGCCGCCTCGGCTCGGTCCGCCTCGACGGATTCATCGGACCGGCGCACGTGAGCACCATCATCGGCAGTGAGCCGTACGCGTTCTTCGCCCAGGAGTTCGCCAAGCCGGTGGTGATCTCGGGATTCGAGCCGCTCGATGTGCTGCAGTCGGTGCTGATGCTGGTGCGTCAGGTGAACGACGGTCGTCACGAGGTCGAGAACCAGTACGGGCGTGCCGTGAGCGTCGCGGGCAACGAACTGGCCAAAAGCGATGTGGCCGAGGTGTTCGAGTTGCGCAAGAGTTTCGAATGGCGCGGGCTGGGTCACGTTCCCTACAGCGCGCTGCGCCTGAAGAGCACGTACGGGGAGTTCGACGCCGAGCGGCGCTTCAACCTGAGCGATCGGCCGGCCCGGGAGGTTCCCGGATGCCAATGCGGGGCGGTATTGCGGGGGGTAAAGGAGCCGCCCGAGTGCCGTCTGTTCGGCACCGTCTGCACGCCGGAGAACCCGATGGGTTCATGCATGGTGTCACCGGAGGGTGCCTGCTCGGCGTACTGGACCTACAAGCGCTTCCGGGCGCGCCCCCTTCAAGAGCAGTATGCATGAGCCGATCCCAGTACCGCCCCCTCGATGTGCGCGCCGGACGCGTCGATCTTTCGCACGGGTCCGGCGGGCGGGCCATGGCGCAGCTGATCGGACAGGTGTTTCATCCGGCCCTCGACAATGAGTGGCTGCGTCAGGGCAATGACCAGGCGGCGTTCGACGTGGAGGGCGGGCGCATGGTCATGACTACGGACGGGTACGTCATATCGCCATTGTTCTTCCCGGGTGGAGACATCGGCTCGCTCGCCGTGCATGGCACCATCAATGATGTCGCCATGGCGGGCGCGGCGCCGCGCTTCCTCTCGGCGAGCTTCATCCTGGAGGAGGGATTCCCCCTGGCCGATCTCGAGCGCATCGCGCGCAGCATGGGCGATGCGGCCCGGGCAGCCGGCATTGCCGTGGTGACCGGCGACACCAAGGTCGTCGAGCGCGGCAAGGCCGATGGGGTGTTCATCTGCACGACCGGTATCGGCCTCGTCCCGCCGGGCATCGAGATCTCCCCCGAGCGCGTCCGTGCGGGAGATCGGATCCTGCTTTCCGGTTCGCTCGGCGATCACGGTGTCGCGGTCATGTCGCGGCGGCACGATCTGCACTTCGAAACCGATCTGGTGTCGGACTCCGCGCCCCTGCATGAGCTCGTGCGCGCGATGGTCGAGGCAGGAGGCCAGGCAGTGCACGCGATGCGCGATCCGACGCGGGGCGGACTCGCCGCGACGCTGAACGAAATCGCCGCGCAGGCCGGCGTCGGCATGCGGTTGCGCGAAGCGGCCATCCCGGTCAAACCTTCAGTCGCCGCCGCGTGCGAGTTGCTCGGGCTCGATCCGCTGTACGTCGCGAACGAGGGCAAGCTGGTGGCGTTCGTGGCGGAGTCAGTCGCCCCGGCGGTGCTGGAGGCAATGCGCGCCCATCCGCTCGGCGCTGATGCCTCCGACATCGGGGAGGTGTGCACCGATGCGAGGCATTTCGTGCAGATGACCACCGAGTTCGGCGGCGAGCGTATGGTCGATTGGCTCTCCGGCGAGCAGCTGCCGCGGATCTGCTGAGGTTGCCGATGCGCATCCTGATGCTCGCGCACAGCTTCAACAGCCTCTCGCAGCGGCTGTTCACCGAACTGCGCGAACGCGGCCATGCGGTGTCGGTGGAACTGGACATCCATGATTCGGTCAGCTGCGAGGCCGTCACGCTCTATGCCCCGGACCTCATCCTCGCGCCGTTTCTGAAACGACCGATCCCGCCGGCGATCTGGCGGACGCGGCCATGTCTCATCGTGCACCCGGGGATCGTCGGAGATCGCGGACCATCGGCGCTCGACTGGGCGGTGCTCGAGCAGGAGAGGCGCTGGGGCGTCACCGTGCTGCAGGCGCAGGTCGAGATGGATGCCGGTCCGGTCTGGTCCAGCGCAGAATTTCCGATGCGCGAGGCGACGAAGTCGAGCCTGTACCAGCACGAAGTGGCGGATGCGGCGTGCGAGGCGGTCCTGCGCGCGGTGGCGGGTGTACAGTTCGGCGGCTGCATGCCGCACAGCGTCCGTCCTGGCGATCCGCAGGTGCGGGGGCGGCAACGGCCGCTGTGCCGCGGCATCGATCGGCGCATCGACTGGCAACAAGACGACACCGCGACCGTGCTGCGCAAGATCCGCAGCGCCGATGGCACACCGGGCGTGCCCGATGAGCTCTTCGGGCGTCCGGTGCGGCTCTTCGATGCCCATCCGGACGAGCATCTCACTGGAACCCCTGGCGTCGTGCTCGCACGCGGCGGCGGAGCGCTGGCGCGGGCGACCTGCGATGGTGCAGTGTGGATCGGTCATGTCCGCGACGATTCGCCCGGGGCGATCGCCGCGGCGCGGCGCGTGCTGAAGCTGCCTGCACAGACCGTGTTCGCCGCCGAGTGCGCCGCCTTGCCGGAGGCTGACGGTTATGCGCCGATCCGCTACTGGGAGCGCGGCGCTGTGGGCCTTCTTGAATTCGAGTTCTATAACGGAGCGATGAGCACGGCGCAGTGTCAGGCGCTGCGCGCTGCCTATGCGCGTGCGCTGCAACGGCCCACCCGCGTGCTCGTGCTCGCCGGCGGGCGCGACTACTGGTCGAACGGCATTCACCTCGGAATGATCGAGTCGGCCGAAAGCCCCGCAGAGGAATCCTGGCGCAACATCAACGCGATCGACGATTGGGTCCGGGACATCATCCTCACCACCGACCGGCTGGTCGTCTCGGCCCTGCGCGGCAGCGCGGGTGCCGGCGGAGTGTTCGCTGCGCTCGCCGCCGACGAGGTGTGGGCTGCCGCCGGCTGCGTGCTCAATCCCCACTACCGCGACCTCGGCAATCTGTATGGATCGGAATACTGGACCTACCTGCTGCCGCGGCGCATCGGGCGTCAGCAGGCTGCGCAACTGGTGCAGCGGCGCTTGCCAATGGGTGCCGCGGAGGCCTGCCGCAGCGGCTTGCTGGAACGCGTGCTGCCCGCGCGCGACGCTGCGCCCCTCGAGACGATCTTCAGCTGGGCGCACGAGCTGGCGCAGGATCGGGCGTTCGCGGCGCGCATCGCCGCCAAACGCCGCCGGCGCGCGGCAGACGAGGCCGACAAGCCGCTCGAGCGCTATCGCGCCGAGGAGCTCGAGCGGATGTATCGCAATTTTTTCGGCTTCGATCCGAGCTATCACGTGGCTCGGTACAACTTCATGTACCAGGTGCCGAAGTCGCGCACGCCGCTGCATCTGGCGCTGCATCGGTCCGAGCGTCGCGGGGCCGGCCGGTCGGAGCTTGTTCTGGCGGGCGCGAACGCTGAGGAGAGCAGACATGTGTGAGCACTGTGGATGCGCCGTGACGGAACCTCGGGAGAGGCCGCTCGGGCACGGACATGAGGCACCGGACGTCGAGTCGATCGAAGTGGTGCGGGGACTGCTCGCGGCCAACGATCGGCTCGCGGCACACAATCGGGAACACTTTGCAGCGCACGGCGTGCTGGCGATCAATCTCATGTCATCGCCAGGAGCCGGCAAGACGGCGCTGCTCGAGCGGACCGCGGAGGCGCTCGCGGGTCAAGTGCGCATGGGGGTGATCGAGGGGGACCTCGCGACAGAGAACGATGCGCAGCGAATTCGCGCCAAAGGTATCCCGGCGGTACAGATCACCACCGGTAATGCCTGCCATCTCGATGCCCGCATGGTTCATCACGCGCTCGATTCGTTCGCCCTCGAGGGACTCGACGTGCTGTTCATCGAGAACGTCGGCAACCTCGTGTGCCCGGCGAGTTTCGATCTGGGACAAAACCTGGACGTGACGCTGCTGTCGGTTCCGGAGGGCGATGACAAGCCGCAGAAGTATCCCGTCATGTTCCGGGCCGCGGACCTGCTGTTGATCACCAAGACCGACCTGCTGGCGTTGCTGCCGGAATTCGAGCCGGCACGTGCCGAGGCGAGCCTGCGTGCGCTCTCGAGCGCCGCGCCGGTGTTGCGGATCTCGAACCGGGCGCCTGGAGGCATCGAACCCTGGTGTGCGTGGCTCGAGGCGCAGCTTGCGGCGCATCGCACCGCGGCGCACGGTCGCAATGCACACGCCGCAGGTGGTGCGGTGCATGGTCATCAGCACGCGCTCTGAGGCCGCGGGCACCACCTGGCGGTTGCGCCTGAGCGGACATGTTCAGGGGGTCGGGTTTCGTCCGTTCGTGTACCGGCTCGCGCAGGAGTTCGGCGTCGCCGGCAGCGTGCGCAACCTGAATGGCGAGGTGGAAATCCTTGCCCGCGCACCAGGCGAAGTGCTCGAGCAATTCGAGCGAGCGTTGCTCGAGCGCGCCCCGCCTCTGTCCCGGCCGCACCTGAGCGCGCGGGAATCGGTGGCGCAGGCGCCGGAGAGCGGCTTTTCGATCCTGGAGAGCGCCGGCGGCGCCCCGGCCATGGTGTTCGTGCCGCCGGACTCGTTCACCTGCCCGCAGTGTCTCGGCGAGCTCACCGATCCGTCCGACCGCCGGTACCGCTATCCGTTCATCAATTGCACGCAGTGTGGTCCGCGTTACACGCTCATCGAGGCGCTGCCGTACGACCGGGTGCACACGACGATGGCCGGCTTTCCAATGTGCTCGCAATGCGCCGCGGAGTACGGCGAGGTGCAGGACCGGCGATTTCACGCCGAGCCGCTCGCGTGTGCTCGGTGCGGTCCTGAACTCTGGCTGGAGGAGCCCGGCGCTCCGACCTTGCGCACAGAGGAGGCGATTGCGCGCACGGTGGCGCTGCTGCGGGCCGGCGCGGTGGTCGCCGTGAAGGGGGTCGGCGGCTATCACCTCCTGTGCGACGCGCGCAATGAGACGGCCGTCGCGTCACTGCGTCAGCGCAAGCATCGACGTGCCAGGCCCCTGGCCGTCATGTACCCGCAAGCCGGCGAAGACGGTCTCGGCTGTGTTCGGCGCGATGTCGATCTTTCCGCGGATGAGACGCGGCAGCTGCTCGCGCCGGCTCGACCCATCGTCCTGGCCCGACGCCGAGCCTCAGCCGAGCTCGCCGAGCTCATCGCACCCGGGCTCGGGGAAATCGGCGTGCTGCTGCCCTACAGTCCGCTGCATCATCTGCTGCTAGGGGACCTCGGCCGCCCGGTCGTGGCGACGTCCGGTAATCTCAGTGGCGAGCCGGTCGTCACCGATCCGGCGATGGCTGCCCGTCAATTGCGCCCCGTGACCGACGCCATCTTGCACCACAACCGCCCGATCGCCCGTCCGGCCGACGACTCGGTGGTGCGCACGGTGCTCGGACGGGTGCGTACCGTGCGGATCGGCCGAGGGCTCGGTCCCGTTGAGCGCACACTGCCCTGGCGCGTCGATCGTCCGGTGCTCGCCACGGGCGGTCACCAGAAGGTGACCGTGGCGCTCGCCTGGGAGAACCGCGTGGTGATCTCCCCGCACATTGGCGATCTCGCCAGCGCGCGCAGCGTGGAGGTGTTTCTGCAGGTGAGCGAGGATCTGCAGCGGCTTTACGGCGTACGGGCGCAGGAACTCATCTGCGATGCACACCCGGACTATGCCTCGAGCCGGTGGGCCGCATCGGCGGGGTTGCCGCTGAGTACGGTAGCGCACCACCGCGCACACGCGTCGGGGCTTGCCGCCGAGCACGATCCGGACGAGCCGATGTTAGTGTTTGCCTGGGACGGAACGGGGCTCGGTGAGGATGGCACGCTCTGGGGCGCAGAGGTGTTCTGCGGCACCCCCGGCCGGTGGCGGCGCCGCGCGAGCCTCCGGCCGTTCCGTCTGCCCGGCGGGGAATGCGCGGCGCGCGAGCCGTGGCGCAGCGCCGCGGGGATCTGCTGGGAACTCGGGGTCCGTCGACCCGGACGAGACGAGGAACGCGTAGCGCACGAGGCCTGGCGTACGGGGCTCAACGCTCCACTGACGAGTGCTGCCGGTCGCCTGTTCGATGCCGCTGCCGCGCTGCTGCTCGGCGTCGATGCGACCAGCTACGAAGGCGAGGCGCCGATGCGGCTCGAGGCGCTGGCGCGGCGCGGGTCGCCCGCAGGTCGCTGCGAGTGTGCGCCGTCTCAGTCACGCCTGCAGACCGATGCGACCGGTGTGCTGCGACTCGACTGGCAACCGCTCATCGAGCCGCTGTTGTCCGCGCCGCAGGATGCGGCGCGTGCCGCCTACGAATTCCATGCGGCAATGGCCGCGGGCATCGTCGCCGTGGCCCTGGCGTTGCGGGATGAGGGATGCCGGACAGTTGGGCTGACCGGCGGGGTCTTCCAGAATGCGCTGTTGGTCGAGCTCGCCGCGCGCGCCCTCACCGAAGCAGGATTCCGGGTTTGCCTCAACGAGCAGGTGCCCTGCAACGACGGCGGTTTGAGCTTCGGTCAGATCATCGAGTATGCCGGCAGGATGCGCCTGGCAGATGAGCGTACCGGGTAGACGCCAGGGCATGGATGTCGGGGACTTTGCCCGCAGGCCGATCAGCGTGTGACGTGATCGATGCGGATTTCGGCCAGTCCGTCGCGCCCGACCTGATAGCGCGTCTGTCCGGACAGATCGCCGCGGCGTTTCAAAGGATTCGCGCTCGGCGCGATTCGCGCGACGACCTCAACGCGCTCTCCGGCGCGGAAGGTCAGACCCGCCACCATGGCATCGGCCGGACGCAGCACGACGGTCTGCGGAAAGTTGCTGCTCAGGCGCTTGACGGCCAGGGGTGGGCCGGGGTGGCGAGGATTACGCACGAACACGAACAGCGGCGCCGAGTGTGGGGCCGCATGGGCGAGCGCAGGGGCCAATTCCACTCGCACCCGGATCACCGCCGAACCTGGTGGAGGCGATGTCGGTGTTGTCGTACCCAGGTGCTGGTCGATGGTGGCAAGCTGCTGGGAGACGATCTGCCGCACGCCCGGCGGCGGTGCGAGCGCGAGTACCCGCTTGAAGCGATCGCGCGCCAGCGCCCACTCGCCGCGATGCAACGCGACAATTGCGCCGAAGAAGAGAGCCTGCGGGTCATCCGGGGCGTGCATCAGTGCGCGTTCGACCAGATCACCGGCGCGCCCCGTCAGCGCGCTCTTCTGACTCAGCATCAGGGCTTGTGCCTCCCCGAGCAGGGCCGGCGTGTTTTCAGGGGAGAGCCGCACCGCTTCGCCGTAGGCATGCGCCGCGAGCGGATAGTCCTTCAGCACCAGGTAGGAGCGCCCGAGCATCATCCAACCACTCGGATTGTTTGGCTGCGCGCGCAACTGACTGGCCAGCGCGTCGACCATCGATTGCGGTGAGCCGGCCGCTGCGGAAGTGCGCGTTGAGCCTCGGCTGAGCGACGCATACAGCAGCGTCGCGCCGATCGTCAGGATGGCAATGCAAGCGTAGATGACCCACACGAGCGGCTTCCACGCTGGCCGCCTGCGCAACCACTGCGCGGCGCGCAGCGCAGTCGCACTCAATGCGAGCGCGGCGGCAAGCAGGACGATCAGGGACATCGGCGCTCCTCGGGCAGCAGGTCAGAGCGGCACCGACCTGCACCGGATCGACTACGCCGCCGCACCGCGCGAAGACGAGTCTGGTCATCGGCCGCAGCGCGCTCCATACGCGAAATTGCCTATTCGCAGGACCGGCTGGATACTGCCTGAGGGGCACAGACGATGGGGGAGGGCATGGTCAAGTCGGATCGGTTATCGCGTCCGCCGGCCGGTGCGGCGGCGGTGCTTGCCGTGCTGAGTGGCGGCTGGATTGCCGGCACCGTCGATATTGCATCGGCCTGTGCGATCAACTCCCTGCCACCACGCGTCATTCTGCAGGCTATCGCCAGTGGCGTGCTCGGCGCCGGTGCATTTCATGACGGAACCGCGGCGGCGGTTGTCGGACTGCTGCTGCAATGGGCGATGGCGCTGCTCATTGCGGGCGTTTACGTGGCAGCGCTCATGCGCTGGCCGAGCCTCGGCCGGCATCCGATGGCCCTGGGCGGCGCCTACGGGATCGTCATTTACGGGGTCATGAATTATGTGGTGGTCCCGCTCTCGGCAGCGCCATTCGGATTGCCTGCCGAGTCGATGACGCGCTTTGAGAATTTGCTCGCCATGATCGTATTTGGACTGATCATCGCGGCGTCCGCGCAGCTGGCGGGTATCAGCCGGAGCGCCCGGCGCGTAGCGCCGGGCGCCTGAGCCTCAGCGCGGCGGCCGGCGTGGGCCGGGATGCGGGCGACCCCGAGGCGCGGGATGCCACTGCGGCGCGGGATGCCACTGCGGCGCAGCCCGATACTGAGGCGCAGGGCGGTACTGAGGCGCAGGGCGGTACTGCGGGGCAGGGTGGTACTGCGGGGCAGGGTGGTACTGCGGGGCGCGCCGGAATTGGGGTACCTGACGGTATTGCGGTGCCGCTCGGTACTGCATCTGCGGTGCGGGGCGTTGCACCGGTCGGGGTCCGCGCCAAGGATGCGGCGCGCCCGTGAACCGTTGCGGCCCGGGGCGGGGCGCAGCATCCCGGTGGGACGCCGCCCATGCAGGCCGGTCGACCGGATGTGCCGCGAATTTCGGCTGGGGGCCGCGACGCACCATCGGGCCACCTGCCGCACGCGCGGCCAATACGCCGCGACCATGGAACAGGTTGGGGCGCGCCGTTGCCGCGACGGGGGGGCGTCCGTGATTGAAATTCGCTCGCAGCACGCGATCACCACGCGCGATGAGGACGTGCTGGCGTTGCTGCGACGTCATCGCAAAATGGTGCTCTCGCGCTGCGAACAGATCTCTGCGAGTCGGGTGGGCAATGACGCCATGCGGCCCGCCGTTGTAACTGACGTGAGCGAAATCGCGGTGGTAGAAAACGCGCCGCGGTTGCCGATCGTAGTAGGCGTCGGCGTCAAACCCTCGCCCGACGCGCAGAACCGCCCGGTTGTAGAAAAAGATTCCGCCGCGCCAGTAGCCGCCGTCGAAGCCATCTCCGTCGTACCCGAAGCCATAGTCAATGCCGCCGTAGAACCCGACCTGCGGTCCCCAGTAACCCGAATGCCAGACGAAGGCGTCGTTGTCCCAGCCCCAGTAGCCGGGGGTCCACAGCAGTCCCACTTGCGGCGGCAGCACCCAGGTGCCAGGGACCCAGTAATAGCCGTACGGACCCCACGCCCAGTACCCCGGAACCCAGATGAACCCCGGTTGCGGGCAGGGCGGCTGGACGTACACCGGCAGTGGCGGCGGGGGAACGTTGACCGACACGCCGATGAACAGACCCGCCGACGCGGCCACCGGCAGGAGCGCCAGCAGCACTGCGGGCAGGAGGTAGCCGAGAATTCGGGTGCGCATGGACTTCTCCGCAGGATGCTCGTTAGAGAAGAGACTGAGGCGGTGCCACTGAACGGGTGCTGAATTCCGCACGCCCCTCGATTGTCCGTGAAATCTCCGATTCTGGTCGTGAAAACGCGGGATCTGCCTGTCGGTTGACCGTTCTTGCGCCAGGGTGGGTGGGGTGCCATGTTCCGGCCCGCTTGGTACGATGCGCGCCCCCTGGCAGTTCAATCGAGCTCTCATGACGGTCGTTACCCGATTTGCGCCGAGCCCTACCGGCATGCTTCACGTGGGCGGCGTACGCACGGCGCTCTACAGCTGGCTCTATGCCCGGCGTATGGGGGGCAAGTTCATCCTGCGGGTCGAGGACACGGATCGGGAACGCTCGACCGATGAGGCCGTGCGGGTCATTCTCGACGGGATGACCTGGCTCGGGCTCTCGGCCGATGAGGGGCCCTATTACCAGACGCAGCGTTTCGACCGGTATCGTGCCGTGATCGCGCAGATGCTCGCCGCCGGGCAGGCCTATCACTGCTACTGCACCAAGGAGGAGCTCGAGGCGGTGCGCGCCGAGCAGATGGCCCGCAAGGAGAAGCCGCGCTACCCGGGCACCTGCCGCCACGGGCGCGAGCCGCGCCCCGGCGTGCAGCCGGTGGTGCGTTTCCGCAACCCTGCCGAGGGGGCGGTCGTGGTCGAGGACCTGGTGCACGGCACCGTGACGTTCCAGAACACCGAACTCGATGATCTCATCATCGCGCGTTCGGACGGCACGCCGACCTACAACTTCTGTGTGGTCGTTGACGACATGGACATGGGCGTCACGCACGTGATCCGCGGCGATGATCATCTGAACAATACGCCGCGGCAGATGAATATGCTGCTCGCGCTCGGCGCGACGCCGCCGACCTATGCGCACGTCCCGATGATCCTCGGGCCCGACGGCGCGAAACTCTCCAAGCGGCATGGCGCGGTGAGCGTGCTGCAGTACGAGGAGGAGGGCTATCTGCCCGATGCGCTGCTGAATTACCTGGTGCGGCTCGGCTGGGCGCACGGGGATCAGGAGGTGTTCACACGCGAGGAGATGATCGCGGCGTTCGACATCAAGGACGTGAACAAGGCCGCCTCGGCGTTCAATCCCGAGAAGCTGCTGTGGCTGAACCAGCAGCACATGATGCGCGCCACTCCGGCGGCGCTGGTTCCGCACCTGCGCGCCCAGCTGCGCCGCATCGGGCTGGACAGCGACGATCAGCCGTTCCTGGAGGGAATCATCGTGGCGCAGCGCGAGCGCGCCAAGACGATGAAGGAGATGGCGCTGAACAGTCGCTTCTTCTTCGTCGAACGGGTCGACATTGATCCGAAGGCCGCGGCCAAGCATCTGGCCGGTGGCGGGCGGGACATGCTCGTGAACGTGCGCGAACGGCTTGCGGCTCTGCCGCAGTGGAGCGCCGAGGGGGTGCACGGGGTGCTCAACGACCTGGCGGCGGCACTCGGGGCTGGCCTTGGCAAGGTGGCGCAGCCGCTGCGGGTCGCGGTGACCGGGACGGCGGTATCCCCGCCGATCGACGTCACGCTCGCGCTGCTCGGGCGTGAGCGCACCCTGGCCCGTATCGAGGCGGCATTGAGCGTGCCCGTCGGGGACTGAATCCTCATCGTGGCGGTGCGGGACGCTGCGCGCGCTCCAGGGTGAATCCCCTTGACAGAGCGACGCAGCTTCCGTACCTTCGCGGCCCACTCCGCGTGGGGCCATAGCTCAGCTG
>JAKADE010000043.1 GCA_021820785.1 Pseudomonadota bacterium | reverse complement strand
CCTGCCCGCATTGCCAAGCCCTCGCGCACGTCAGCCCGGTCGCGGTCCCGCGCTTCGAGGAGCTGCAGTCCTACCGCCCGGCGCAGATCGGCGTGGTGTTCCGCTGCGACGCGTGTCTGGCGCCGATCTTCCTGCGCTTCAGCGTCCGTGCCTATGCCCCGACGCGCATCGAGCTCGCTCCCCAGTTCGCCGAGGTGGAGCGCCCGCGCGAGCGTTTCGACTGCACCTACCTGCCGGAGGACGTCGAGCTGCTGTTCAAGGAGGCACTGACGTGCTTCTCCGGAGGCGCCTACAACGCATTCGCCTCGATGTGCCGGCGCACCGCCCAGGCCCTGTTCAGCGATCTCGGCGAGGCCGGCAAGCTCAGACTGTTCGATGCGCTCAACGAAGTGCGCGACATCGCCGCGCTCGCGCCGGACACCTTCGCAAAGATCCGCAGCGTGCTGTTCGGCATCGCCTCTGATCCCCGGCCCGGCATCCCGCTGCTGCAGAGCCATGAGGCGGGCGTGCTGCTGGAGGTGATGAAGGATCTGCTCTACCAGACGTACGTGCGTCGGGGGCGGCTCCAGCAGGCGATGCGGGTGCGCCGGTTCTTCTACGAAGAAGCGCGCAACCCGCCCCGGGTCAGCTCATTGCCGAACGCCGGCTGAACGGTACGCGCTCCGGGACACCCGCCCGATCATGTTCGACACCGCCGATACCATCGTTCTGTACGAGGAGCTCGCCGTCGAGGACGTTCTGCCGCTGCGCTGGGACGGGCAGGCGCCCCATCCGGCCGCGGCAGCCGCACTCGCAGAGCGCAACCTGCAGGTGCTGCAGGCCTGGGACGCCCTGGAGGACCACGGTCTGGTCGAGAAACCCGACGAGACCGCACCGCTCGCAGCGGATATCCAGCGGCTGGACCGCAAAATGACCCTGCTGCTGGGATTGGTCGGGCAGCTGCTCGCGGTGAATCGCCCGCGTCCGCAGCCGATGCCGCTGCGGTTCAACGCCCGCGGCGCGCTCTGGCGTGCCGCCGAAGTGCCGCCGGCCGTCGGGGCACGCGGGCACCTCGAGATCTATCTGCACGAATGCGTGGCGCAGCCCCTGCGGCTAGTCGCCGAAGTCACCGCCGTGTCGCCCGCCGGCGAGGTCAAGGTGCGCTTTGCGCCGCTCGATGATGCGCTCTCGGGCATCCTCGCCAAGATCGCCTTCCGCCGTCACCGGCGCCAGATCGCCGGCCGGCATGGCCCGAAACGCCACGACTGATCGCGGCGGCGGCGCGCCTCAGGCGTAGGTGTCTATCAACCCGCTGCCGGCAAGTCCGCCGCTCACCGTCACCGCAGTGCCGTCCGCGGCGCTGACCTCCCCTACCCCATTGACCGCCGGACGCGCCGCACGGCGTGAATCGCGCGGGGCATCCTGCGACACCCCCGAATCGGTCAGCGCGAGCCCCTGACTGGCAAACATGGCGCGCAGCTGCGGCAGCGCCTGCGAGAGCGCCTGGCGGGTCTCCGGCTGCGCCGCGCCGAACCACACGCTCGCCTGACCGTGGTGCACCGAGATGCTCACCTGCACCGGGCCGAGGTGCTGCGGCGCCATTTGCAGCGACGCATTCTGCACACCCTTGCTCACCATCCAGGTCAGCTGCGTACCGAGCTGTTCGTTCCAGCCGCTCGACCCGACTGGCGCACTGAGCGTCGCGGTTGGTGCCGCCGCCGGGCGCGGCGCCGAATGCACTCCGGCGGCGAGCTGACCGGCACTGACCAGCTGCGCATTGCTGGCGCTCTGTCCGCCGGAGGCCGGTGCGCTGTGCGCGTCGGACCCGGGGATCTGCGTCAGCGCCTTGGTCTGGGCCAACTTGTGCGCCGCGCTCTCGGCGGCAGGAGCCGCGGGTGTGACACCACTTGCACCACCGGTCGGCGCCACCGCCGATGCCGCTGTCTTGCCGGTCGTGACCGATTGCGCCGCGATCGCGGTGTTCGGGACCGCTTGACCCATCAGCGCCATTGCCGCACTCACCGGATCGGACTTGTGTGCCTTGTCCACCGGTGGCGCCACGGGCGGGGTCGGCTTGCCCGTGAGCACTGCGATCATCGGCTTCGCCGGAGCCGCGAGCGACTGGGCGAGCGCCTGGGAGAAATTCTTCCCCGCCGGTGCACCGTGCTTCATCTGCGAGCCGTTGCGCGCGCGAGGCGGCGTCGAGGCGCTCTTGCTCGGGCTGCCGTTCTGCGGCGAACTGCCCTGTCGCTGTTGCGCGTTCGGCGCCTGCGCACTCTGCTGCGGGTTCGCTGCACCGGAACCGCTCGGAGCCCCGGACATATTTTCGCCGGAACCAGCCTTGCCGCTCCCCTGGGTACCGGTGGGACCGGCAACAGTGGCGCCGCCGCCGGACGTCGGACCCGGCGAGGACGAGACCGCCGGGGCATTCGCCGCCGGGACGCCGACGGACAGCAGAGCTTCAGGTGACACGCAATTGACTCCTGCGACTCCAGGACTGCTGGGATCGTTCATCGGTTTCGTGCTGCTCGCGCCGTTCCTGCACGCGCCGCTCCTCGGCGCGCCAGTGCTCGGCCACGGTCTCGACCGCAGCGGCACGTCGCGCGGCATTGCGCCAGTTTTCCAGCTCTGCGCTGCGGACCGTCTCGGCCTGAGCGACGATCTGCGCCTGATGCTGCAGAGCCTCATCGAGCCGGCAGAGAAAGACCTGGTATTCGCGCACACTGGCGCCATTGAGGCCGGCCTGGGCGCGGCGCGCAAATTCCTGCATGTACGCGCTGCGGTAGCTTTCGAGCTCCTGCAGCCGGGCCTGCGCTTCGCTCACCCGGCGCTCACACACCGCGAGCGCTTCGGCGCGGCGCCGCTCATGGTCATCGACCACGCGCTGGACCATGTCGATCCGTTGTGATTTTTTCATCAATTTCCTTCCGCGAGCACGCTCTCGAGGGCACCCAGGCTCGCCCCGAGATCGACGCGCTCGTGCACGTCTTGCTGGAGAAACTGCTGCATCCGCGGCCAACGGCTGATCGCCTGATCGACCCGCGGATCGCTGCCGCGCTGATAGGCGCCGATCGCGACCAGGTCGCGATGCTGCTGGTAGGTGGAGAGAATCTGTCGGAACTGCCGCGCGCTCGCGAAATGCGCCGGGGAGACGATTTCATTCATGACGCGGCTGACGGACGCCTCGATGTCGATGGCCGGGTAGTGACCGCTTTCCGCGATCCGCCGCGACAACACGATGTGTCCGTCCAGGATGGCGCGTGCCGAGTCGGCGATCGGATCGTTCTGATCGTCGCCTTCGGCGAGCACCGTGTAGAACGCCGTGATCGACCCGCTGCCCTCGGCGCCGTTGCCGGCGCGCTCGACCAGCTGCGGCAGGCGGGCGAACACCGAAGGCGGATAGCCCTTGGTGGCCGGTGCCTCACCGATCGCCAGGGAAATCTCGCGCTGCGCCTGGGCGAAGCGTGTCAGCGAGTCCATCAGCAGCAGCACGTTCGCGCCACGGTCACGGAAATACTCGGCAATCGCCGTGGACAGCCACGCGCCGCGCAGACGGGTCAACGGCGGTGCATCCGCCGGTGCGGCCACCACCACTGCACGGGTACGGTCCTGCGGACCGAGAATCCGTTCGACGAACTCCTTGACCTCGCGGCCGCGCTCGCCGATCAGTCCGACGACGATCACCTGGGCGCTCGTATAGCGGGCCATCATGCCGAGCAACATGCTCTTGCCGACACCGCTGCCGGCAAACAGTCCGATGCGCTGCCCGCGGCCGATGGTCAACAGCGAATTGATCGCGCGTACGCCGACGTCGAGCGGTGCGCTGATCGGCTGGCGCGCCAGCGGGTTGATCGGACGCCCGGTGAGACGGACCGTGTCGGTGCAGCCGAGCGGACCGAGGCCATCGAGCGGCTGCGCGCTGCCGTCGACGATGCGCCCGAGCAGCTGTTCCCCGACGTGCACCGTGCCGGCGTGCCGGCGTGGAATGACGCGTGCATTCGGGCCGAGCCCGTGGGCATCGCCAGCGGGCATCAGATAGAGCCGATCGCCGGCGAAGCCGACGACCTCGGATTCGATGCGCGAGCCGTCCCCGGCAATCACGTCGCAGTAGTCGCCGACCGCCGCCTGGCATCCCGCCGCCTCGAGCGTCAGGCCGACCATGCGCGTCAGGCACCCCTCGAGCGGCGGCGGCTCGGTCTGCTCGACCGACAGCCGGGTGCGACGCAATCCGGCGCTCCAGGCCGCAGCGCGTTTCAGCTGTAGCACTTCGCTCATGGTGTCTCCGCTGCAGCCGACCGATCGCCCACGCGTTCATCGCCGAGGGCGTTCGCGGCAATAGCTGCGATGCGGCTCTCCAGCCGTGCGTCGATCCGGGATGCCTCGCTCTGCACGAGACAACCCCCGCGGGTCATGGTCGGATCCTCGATCAGGGTCCAGGCCCGCTCGCCACCGCCTGCGGCCAGGCGCTCGCGCACCGTCTGGGCGTCTTCCGGGTGCAGATGCACGCGCACCTCGCGGGCCGCCAGCGGCAGCTGCGCGAGCGATTCGCGCACGATCGCAATGATCTGGGTCGGCTCGGTGCGCAGTTCCCGCCGCGCCAGCTGTTTGCCGACCGCGAGCGCAAGTTCGACCAGTTCGCGCTCGACCTCGGCGTCGAGCGACTCGAGCGGCCGGGCGATCAGTGCGAGCAGCGAATCGAGACGTTGCACGCGCTCATCGATTGCGGCCGAGCGCGCGCGCAGCTCCGCTTCGGCGCGCTCCATGCCCGCCTGGTAGCCGCGCATCTCGGCCTGCTGCTGCGCCTGACGCAGCTCGTTGTCATTGCGCCGACGCGCATCGGCGAGCTCGACGACCGGCCCGCTGACTTCGGGCAACTGCCAGCGCTCGACCGGCGCGGCACCGGTGAACCGTCCACGTAACTCAGACAAACTGCTCTCCTTTACCGCCGAGCGCGATGGTGCCGGCCTCGGCAAGCTTGCGGGCCAGCTTGAGGATTTCCTTCTGCGCACCCTCGACTTCCGAGACGCGCACCGGGCCCTTGGCCTCCAGGTCGTCCTTGAGCATCTCCGCTGCGCGCTGGGACATGTTCTTGAACATCTTCTCCTTCAACGCATCGTCGGTGCCCTTCAGAGCGAGCAGCAGCTGCTCGCTCGGCACCTGACGCAGCAACTCTTGCATGCCGCGGTCGTCCAGATCGAGCAGGTTGTCGAACACGAACACCAGCTCCTCGATGCGCGCAGCCAGCGGCGCATCGCTCTTGGCGACCTGCTCCATCAGGGCGCTCTCCTGGCTCGGCTCGAGGAAATTGATGATGTTGGCGGCCGCTTTGGCGCCACCGAGCACGGACGTCTTGCCGCCCGATTTTCCGGCGAATTGCTTCTCGATGATGTCGTCGAGCTCGCTGAGCGCACTCGGCTGCACGCCATCGAGCAGCGCGATGCGCGCTACCACTTCCGGGCGCATGTTCGCCGGCAGCAGCGTCAGCACCTCGGCGGCCTGATCCGGATCGAGATAGGCGAGCACGATCGCGATGGTCTGGGGATGCTCGAGCCGGATCAGCTCCGCGACACCGCGCGGATCCATCCACTTCAGCGCCTCGAGCCCCTTGGTGCTGCGGCCGATGCTGATGCGGTCGATGATGCTCTCGGCCTTGTCCGCACCGAGGGCATCGACCAGCACCTTGCGCAGGAACTCATCGGCCCCGACGCCGACCGAAGTCTGCCGTTCGACGCTCGCGGTGAAATCGGAGATGACCCCCTGCACTTCGTCGAGCGAGACGTTGCTGAGCCGCGCCATGGCCGCACCGATGCGCTGCACTTCTTTGGCGCCCATGTGCTTGAGCACCTGGGCCGCCTCCCCTTCCCCGAGCGTCAGCAGCAGGATGGCCGCCCGATCCGTGCCGCTGCGCCCGGTGTCTTTGCCGTTGCGGTCACTCATCATTGCCTACCCAGCCGCGGACCAGCTGCGCCACGCGCTTGGGATCCTGGCCGACCATGGCCCGCGCGTTGGCGAGTTGCTGCTCGTGCGAGAGTGCTTTGACCACCGCCTCTTTCTGCGCCTGCGGCGCGCCGTCGCTCATTCCGTCGGCACCAATCTGTGCCGCGGCGGCCGCGAGCGGTCGGGCGGGCGTCAGCAGCGAGCGCACCAGCGGGCGCAGCACCGCGACCACCAGCACCACGACCCCGATCAGACCGGCGGCGATTTTCAGCAGGCTCCAGAAGATCGGCCGCTCCCAGAGGGGCGCGGACTGGAACGTGCCGCTCGGGGTTTGCGGCAGATCGAGCGGCTCGTTGACCACGCTCACGCTGTCCCCGCGGGCGGCGTTGTAGCCGACTGAATCCTTGACCAGCTGAGTGATGCGCGCCAGCTCCTGGGCCGAGAGCGGCACCTGGGTCACTTTGCCATTGGCACCCTTGACCGCGCGGTACCCGACCAGCACCGCCACCGTGAGGCGACGGATCTGTCCGGGCGGCTGGCGCGAGTAGTCCAGGGTCCGGTCGATGTCATAGTTGCGCGTGATGTTGCTCGAGAGGACGCCCGCACCCCCCGCGGCGCCAGGCGCACCCGGGATGGGCGAGACGGCGCCCACTGGAGCGCTCGCCGCCGCTTTGGCCGCAGGCTTGGTCGCGCCACTCGCGGTGCCGGTCGACGCCGCCGTGCTCGCCGTCTTGGCTGCCGCGGCGGTGGATTTGGCCTGCGCCGGCGGTGCCAATACGCCCGGGGCCGGCGGTTCGTTCGACAGCGAGCCCGGCACACCGCCAGGCCCGCCGGCACCGCTGCTCTGCTGGGAAATCTGTTCGCTGCGCACGATCTGGCTGTTCGGCTTGTAGAGCTCCTGGGCCTGCTCGCGAGTGCCGAGATTCAGCTCCGCGACGACGTCGGCGTGCACCAGGCCGGGACCGACCAGCGGGGTGAGCAGCGCGACGATGCGCCGCGAATCCTCGTTCTCGATGCGGTGCACGAGATCGAAGTTGCGCTCATCCATCGCGTACGTGCTGCTGCCCTGCGGTCCGGAGAGCAGTTGACCGTTCTGATCAACCACCGTGACATGCGCGGGCGACAGATCCGGCACGCTCGAAGCGACGAGATTCACGATCGCCTGCACCTGTTCCGGCCCGAGCACGCTACCGGCGCGCAGCTGGACGAATACCGACGCGCTGGCGGCGGTCTGATCGCTGACGAACACCGACTGACGCGGAACGGCCAGATTGACGCGCGCGGCAGACACCTGCTGCATGCTGGCAATCGTATGCGCCAGTTCCGCCTCGAGCGCGTGCTGGTAGCGCACATTTTCGATGAACTGACTGACACCGAAGCCCGACCCTTTGTCGAGCGCGGCAAAGCTGTCGCCCTGGGTGACGCCCTGGCCGGCGAGCTTCAGGCGCGCCGCATCGAGCTGCTCGGCGGGAACCTCCACGCCATTGGTGCTCGGGTCGAGCTGATAGGGGATCTGCGCCCCCTGCAGCGCCTGGACGACCTGCGCCTCCTGTTGCGGCGAGAGGTTCGCGTACAGCAGGCTGTAGGTCGGCCCCCGCGACCACAGCACGATCCAAACGCCGGCCGCGACCGCCGCGGCAATGCCGAGCAGCAGCAGCAGGGGACGCAGACTCGCCGGCAGCGCCGGCATCGAGGGTAAGGCAGTGGATTCGCCAGCCATGTCGACTCACTACATCTGCATGTTCATAATGTCGGTGTAAGCGCTGATCAGACGGTTGCGTACCTCAGTCAGAGCCTGAAAGGACACGCTCGCCTTCTCCATCTGCAGCACCACCTGCGGCAGCGACACACCGGGCGCGCCGCGGGAAAACGCGTCGGCAAGCGCACTGGCGCGCTGCTCACTCTGATTGACCGAGTTGATCCCCTGCTTGAGGATCGAGGCGAACTCGCTCGGCCCATTCACCGGGGCTGCGGCGCCCTGCGCGCCGCCGAGCGGTGCAGGCTTCGGCGCATCGAGACGCACCTGGGACGACATGGCGCGGATCTGCGCCAACACCTGATCAATGGCCATCTGGCTCATGGGGTTCCCCTCAGGCTGCCGGAACTTCGACGCCGGCCTCGCGCAGGCGGGCCAGCTTGTAACGCAGGGTGCGCGGGCTGATGCCGAGGCGTTCGGCCGCCTCGCGCCGGCTGCCCTGACCGCTCTTCAGCGCATCGAGAATCAAGTCGCGCTCGGCCTGGATGAGCGAGCCGGCAAGCGAGCTGACGGTGCACTCGGCGGCCGGCGCCGCCTCGAGCGCCGGAGCATCATTGGCGAGCTCGAACTGGATGTGCTCGGCGCCGATGACCGGGCCGTTGAGCAGGATCAGCGCGCGCTGCAGCAGGTTGTCGAGTTCGCGCACGTTGCCCGGCCAGGAATAGGTGAGCAGACGGTGCGCCGCCTCGGCGCTGAGCGCGGGGATCTGGTTGCCCGGACGGCAATGACCGGTGAGCAGTTGCATGGCCAGCGGCAATACATCGTCGCGGCGCTGGCGCAGCGGCGCGATCGCGAGCGGGAATACGTTAAGCCGGTAGTAAAGGTCCTCGCGGAAGTGCCCCGCAGCAACCTCCTCGCGCAGCCGCCGGTTGGTGGTGGCGATGACGCGCACGTCGAGGCTGATGGTGTCGCGTCCACCGAGCCGCTCCACCTCACGCTCCTGCAGCACGCGCAGCAGTTTCGCCTGCAGCCCGAGCGGCATCTCGGTCACCTCATCGAGCAGCAGCGTGCCGCCCTGGGCCTGTTCGAACTTGCCCGGATGGGCCGCGTGCGCGCCGGTGAAGCTGCCGCGCTCGTAGCCGAACAACATCGCTTCAAGCATGTTCTCGGGAATCGCCGCGCAATTGACGGCGACGAACGGGCCGTTGGCGCGCGGACTGCGCCGATGGATGTACCGGGCGAGCACCTCCTTGCCGGTGCCGGATTCACCCCAGATCAACACCGTGCAGCCGCTGGCGGCGACCCGGCGCGACAGCTCCAGCAGGTGCTGTGAGCTCGCGGCGCAGGCAACCGGTTCCGGGACGCTCTGGACGCTGGTGTTGACGACAGGTTGTGGCGCGTGCAGTTCTGACATCGATTCCCCCAATCGCAGGGATGCTGGAGGGGGGAATGCAATTGCCGTGCCTGGCGCCAAAGTGCTCCTAAAGCGTGACGGGCATCACGCGCGCGGCAACCGGCCGCGCCCGGGGTGTCAAACTTCCGTCGCCGGCTCGGTGAAACCGAGTTTGCGCAGACGCTCGACGAGCGTCGTACGACGCAGATTCAGCAGCCGGGCCGCCTGCGCCACGGTGCCGTTGGCGCGTGCGAGCGCCTGCTGCACCAGCGCCCGCTCGATCGCGAGCAGATGCTCGCGCAGATCGATGCCCTGCTCGGGCAGCGCGCACGGATCGGCAGCATCGCGCGTCGGGGGCGCGGACTCGAGCAGCTCGAGCGCCTCGAGATCGGTCAGCGCCGGCTCGCAGGTCGCCGCCACGGGCTCGACACAGACGTCGGCGATCTGCGCCTCGCACGACCATTCCTGCGGCGGCTGGTACTTCGGCGGCAGATCCTGCAGATCGACCGTCTGGCCGGCACGCACGATCGAGAGGCGCTCGACCAGATTGGACAGCTCGCGCACGTTACCGCTCCAGGCATACACGCCGAGCGCGGCGAGTGCACGCGGGCTGAAGCGAACCATGCCGCGCCCCTCGGCTGCGTTACGCGCGGCGAACTCGTTGACGAGTGCCGGCAGGTCCTCGCGCCGCTCGCGCAGCGCGGGCATTTCGATCGGAAAAACGTTCAGGCGATGGAACAGGTCCTCGCGGAAGGTGCCCTGCGCAATCGAGGCCTCGAGGTTGCGATGCGTGGCGGCAATGATGCGCACGTTGCAGCGGATCGGCGCGTGGTTACCGACGCGTTCGAAGACCCGCTCCTGCAGCACCCGCAGGAGCTTGACCTGCATCGAGGGACTCATGTCGCCGATCTCGTCGAGGAACAGCGTGCCGCCCTCGGCGATCTCGAAACGGCCCTTGCGGGCGGCGATTGCGCCGGTGAAGGCCCCCTTTTCGTGGCCGAACAGCTCGGATTCGAGCAGATCGGCCGGAATGGCCCCGCAGTTCACCGCCACGAAAGGACGGTTGCGCCGCGGGCTGAGCTCATGAATGGCACGGGCGGCGACTTCCTTGCCCGTGCCGGACTCCCCGAGCACCAGCACGGTGGAATCGAACCCGGCGACCTGGCGAATCAGGCCGATGACGGCGCGGATGGCCGGAGAATTTCCGCTCGGCAGTCGCGCCCCTTCCTCGACACTCGAGACGCCCGCCGCGGCAGCACCTTCAGTGCGAGCGTCGTGGTCGAAGGCGATTTCCGGGACACATTCGCTGGCGGCCATCAGGGTACCCATTCTTGCTTGCTGTTCTTCGGGTGGCTTGCCCGGACCGGACCGGACGGGCATTCCCCGTGAGCGAAAGTGTCGCCGATCCGCACCGGGGGTTTCTGTGACCGGTCTCCAGATTGTTGACATTTGGCGACAGGCCGTCGCGCAACGTCCTGTCGTCAGGGTGTCACCGACGCCAACGACGGAAGTCCGACGCCCCTGCACTCATGTGATCTGTTTCACACTCTCCGCTTGCGCAAAACATTCTTAAATTCATAAGGTTAGCCACCACAAGACGCCGGTGGCACAGCCATTGCACTGGTCGGTCGCACCCGTATTTCACGGATTGGAGTCGCACCGCACATGGCCACCGCACCCGAAGCTGCCGTCCCCGCCGACGCCGCAGAGGCCCCTGAAAAGAAAAAGCGCGTCATGCCCCTGTGGCTGACGATCACCCTGGCGAGCGTGCTCATCTGCGCTGCGGCCGGCGGCGGCTTTCTGCTGATGCACTCCAAGGCCACCAGCAAGACACAGGCCAAGGCGGTCCACCATCCGTCCGGCCCGCCGCACTACCTGCCGCTGAAGCCCTTCGTCGTCAATTTTCAAGGCAGCCAGCAGGCCCGCTATCTGCAGGTCGCTCTGCAGGTCATGTCGCGCGACCCGAAGACGCTCACGCTCATTCAGCAGAACGATCCGGTGGTGCGCAACAACCTGCTGCTGTTGCTCGGCTCGCAGCAGGCCACCGTCCTCGCCACCGAGGCCGGCAAGCAGCAGCTGCGCGCCGCGGTGCTGGCCGCGATCCGCAAGATCGTCGCCGACGCCGGCGGCCACCCGAGCCACGTCGCCGCCATCTACTTCACCAGCTTCGTGATGCAGTAATCGAGCCCTTTCCCACGCCCCCATGAGCAACGAGAAGATACTCGACCAGGCCGAAATCGATGCGCTGCTGCACGGCGTCGACACCGGCGCGGTGAGCACCGAGCCGCAGTTGGCCCCGGGCGAAGCACGCAGCTACGACTTCGCCAATCAGGTACGCATCGTGCGCGGGCGTATGCCCACGCTCGAAATGATCAACGAGCGCTTCGCGCGGCTGCACCGCGTGAGCCTGTACAACCTGTTGCGCCGTGCCCCGGAAGTGGCGGTCGGACCCGTGCAGATCAAGAAGTTCAGCGAATTCGTCCACACCCTGCACGTGCCGACCAGCCTGAACCTGGTGCGCTTCAATCCGCTGCGCGGCACCGCACTGATCGTACTCGACCCGAAGCTGGTGTTTTCCGTCGTCGACAATTTCTTCGGCGGCACCGGCCGGCATGCCAAGATCGAAGGCCGCGAGTTCACTGCAACCGAGCAGCGCATCATCCACCTGGTGCTGCGCAGCGTGTTCGCCGACCTGCACGAAGCGTGGTCGCACGTGGCGGACCTGCAGCTGGAGTACCTGCAGTCGGAGATCAACCCGCACTTCGCCAACATTGTCTCGCCGTCCGAGATCGTGGTGGTGACCTCGTTTCACATCGAGCTCGACGGTGCCGGCGGCAACCTGCACGTCGCCATGCCGTACGCAATGATCGAGCCGCTGCGCGAAGTACTCGACGCCGGCGTCGCCAGCGACCGGATGGAGAAGGACGAGCGCTGGATGCAGTCGCTGCGCGAGGAGATGGAGGACGCCGAGCTCGCCCTCACCACACTGGTCGGGCACACCCAGGTATCGCTCGCCGACCTGCTGAACCTCAAAGCCGGCGACATCCTGCCGTGCGATTTCACCGGCAAGGTCACCATGATCGCCGAGGACGTGCCAGTATTCCGCGGCTCGCTCGGCACCTCCCGCGGCCACCAGGCGGTGAAGATCGAGGAGCGCCTGCGGCGCACCCGAAACACTCCTGATCCGATTCAAGTCAACCGTAAGTGAGCATCCCCATGAATGCCAATATTCAGGCCCAGCCGGCCGAGTTCCAGGATTTGACCGATGACGGCGGCAAGCAGGATGCCCGTGACGTCAACCTCGAAGTCATTCTCGACGTCCCGGTGACACTCTCGATGGAGGTCGGCCGCACTCGCATTCCGATCCGCAACTTCCTGCAGCTGAACCAGGGATCCGTGGTCGAATTGGATCGCACCGCGGGTGAGCCGCTCGACGTCTACGTCAACGGCACGCTGGTCGCGCACGGCGAGGTGGTGGTAGTCAACGAACGCTTCGGCATCCGTCTGACCGACGTCATCAGCCCTGCAGAGCGTTTGCGCAAACTCAAATGAGTCAACTATTCGCCGCTCCGACCGCCGGCAGCGCCGCACCCGCAGTG
>JAKADE010000042.1 GCA_021820785.1 Pseudomonadota bacterium | reverse complement strand
GTCGGCGACGATGACTACTTTCTCTACGCCCGTTTCGGCCAGTACCTGGCGCGCACCATCGAGCAGAACCGCGCGCCGCGCGAGAAGATCAACCGCGGCTTCACCGTGCTGAACAAGATGGCGCGGGCCTCGGCGCGCAATCCCGGCATCCGCCAGATCCTGGTGTCCGGCCCCCTGGAGTACATCGTCGATGCGCCCAAGGCGCGGGCCCTGGCCCGCAAGCGCCTCTCGCCCGTCGCGCAGGGCTACCTCGAGAGCCTCTGCGAGTAGAGGGCGTGGCCACCTCGAGCGGCAAGTCCCCGACGGACGAGGCACGCGAGGTCACCCGGTTCTGGTTCGGTCCCCTGCCGCACGGCCTGCAGACCATCCGCGAGCGCGAGAAGCTCTGGTTCGGCGTCTCCACCGGCGAGCAGCAGCAGCACGCCATCGACGAGATGATCCGCGAGCGCTTCGCCGGCCTGATGCAGCGCGCCGCGGCGGGGGAACTCGCCCGGTGGGCCGGCAGTTCCCATCGGCGCCTTGCGCTGATCCTGCTGCTCGATCAGTTGCCGCGCAACGCCTACCGCGGGACGGCTCGCGCCTTCGCCACCGATGAGGCGGCGCTCGCGCTCGCGCTTTCGGGCATCCAGGCCGGCGCCGATGTGACCCTCTCGCCGCTCGAACGCGTCTTTTTCTACATGCCGCTGCACCACGCCGAGCGGCTCGACGTCCAGGAGGAATCCGTCGCGGCCTACCTGCGCCTGTTCGACGAGGCGCCGGTCGAACTGCGGCCGTTTCTCGCCGGCGTCCAGGGTTTCGCCGGCCGTCACCTCTCGATCATCCGCCGCTTCGGCCGCTTCCCGCACCGCAATCAGGCGCTCGGGCGCGCCAGCACCCCGGAAGAACTCCTCTTCCTGCGCAACCCGGAGCGCTTCAGCCCCTAGGGCCGGCGGCCACCACCGCCGCTCAGCGCCTCATCGCAGTGCACGCGGGCCGCGCATCGAACCAAATTGATGCAGCGTGCCCGACCGTGCCACGCACAAGTGCGTCATGCCGCCGTCAGGACACGCAACAGCGCTGGCACGCTCGTTGCATCGCTACGAGCCTACGATGCCCCGACTGCCGCAATGATGCGCCTCTCCCGTCCTCCTCCGACCCGCAGCCTGCGGGTGTTCTGTGTCGCCGCGCGGCACCGCAGCTTCAAGTTCGCCGCCGAGGAGTTGTATCTGACGCCCTCGGCGGTGAGCCACCAGATGAAGGAGCTGGAGGACATCCTCGGCGCACGGCTGTTCGAGCGCCGCCCGCGTTCACTCGAACTGACGCGCGCCGGCGAAACGCTGCTCGCGGAGGTCGAGCCGCTGCTCGAGGCGCTCGACCGCAGTCTCGCGCAGGTCGCCCGCGGCACCGCTCGGCGCAGCGTGCGCATGGTGCTGCCGCCGCTGTTTGCCACCGAGCTGTTCATTCCGCGGCTCGGCGCATTCCGCGCACTGCACCCGGAGATCAACATTCAGATCGACTCGCACGATCCGCGCCCGCAGATGCACCCAGCGAGCGCCGACGTGTCGGTCCTGCTCACCGACACCCCGCCGCAGGGCCTGCAGTGCACGCGGCTGTTCAACATATCGCTCAGCGCGGTGTGTGCACCGCAGCTGCTGCCGGAGGTGGCCCGCCTCGGCGCGGAGTTGTTCCGGGAACTGACTCTGATACTGCACAAGAACTCCGCCGGCGCCTGGAGCGCGTGGGCACAGGAGGTGGGGATCGGGCCACCGGAGCCGGCGAGCGTGCTGGAACTCGACGCCATGCACGCGGTCGTGCGCGCCGCCGAGTGCGGCCTCGGCGTGGCGCTGGTGCCGACGGCGCACTGTGCGGAGCGGTTGCGCTGCGGCGCGCTCGTTCCGATCTTCGCCGTCGACCTGCCCACTGCCGATGCGTTGTATCTGGTCAGCCGCGCCAAGGACGCTGACAAGTCAGACGTGCGCGCGCTCGCGACGTGGATGCTCGAACAGTTCGGTGCGGCGCCGCAGGCGGCCTGAGGGCACTTGAGATGCGCTCATGCATGCCGAAATTCTTTTCGTTTGTCGCCCCGGCACACCCCTCCTATCCTGCCCCTGCGCTCTCGGAGCGCGGATATCGGACCTCACCGGACAGGAGAGAGAACATGACGTCACACAGCCGCAAACTTCGCGTGTTATCTCTGGCGCTGTACGCCGCGATGTCGCTCGCGAGCACGACGGCCGCCTGGGCGGATTCTCAACCCCAACCGTTCGTGCTCACCGCCTACGGCAGCGCACCCGGCGGCAGGGACTTGCTGCACGGTCGCTATCCGGCGGCAATTGAGCAGCTGCGCGTCGACGGCACAGACACACTGGAGCCGGCCGCGGTCAGCGCCAACAGTTGTGTGGCATTCGCCATGACGCAGCGCTGGCACGCGGCCCAGGACGCCTGCAACGCGGCGGTGCGCGACGCTCGCAGCGCACGATCTGGTGCAGCGCCGTGGAGGGAGTCGGCCACGATCAGTACGGATCGGGCAGTGGCCGCAGCGTACGCAGACCGCGCGGTGATGCGCTGGATGACGGGCGATGCGCAAGGTGCGCACGCGGATCTTGAACGGGCGCGCGCAATTGCGCCGCGAGCCGGATTCGTGGTGAGCAATATCAGGGCGCTGCGCGCCCATCCGAGCGCGGCGCACGCGCTCGGCAGTTAACGGATCCGGGAGATGGGGCGGACTCTTCCCCCCTCACGAGGACGCCACGTCTCCCGGAATCCACTCGCTCCCCCGCGATACCGAACGGGTCCGGGAGACGGAACGCACGCTCACCCCCCCCTCGAGCACGGTCCGTCTCCCGGAATCCACAGCGGTCGGCGATGAGGACAACATGGAACAGGGAGCACAGGGAAGTTTGCGGATCCGGGGGACGGGGCACGCCGTATCCCCCCTCACGGCGGAGCTTCGTCTCCCGTCGTCCCCGGGACAAAATCCGGATCCGTCAGACGCATCGACACGATCGGACCGAACTCGGCGAGTTGCGCACCGATCCGCTGCGCATCGCCGATCACCACCAGCGACGAGCTCTCGGGCCGCGGAAACGTCTCGGCGATGACGGCGGCGGCGAGTGCGGGATCGACCTCGGCGAGCCGCGCCGGGTAATCGTCGATGTCCTCGACCCCGAGTCCGAAGAATTCGAGGTCCGCGAGCGCCCCGGCCCAGTCGGCTGCAGTCTCCAGTCCGAGCGCATACTGACCGAGTGTGTAGGCGCGCGCCGAGGCGAGCATCTGCTCGGTCACGCCCTCGCGGTGCAGACGTTCGAGCGCCTGGTGCGCAAGCCGGATGGCGCGCGCAGTGCTGGCAGTTGCCACGAAGGAGCGAATCGCGAACTCGCCGGCCACCGTGCCGCGCATGAAGCCAGACCGTGCCCCGTAGGAAAGACCCGACTTGATGCGCAGCTCCGCATTGAGCAGCGAGGTGAAGCGTCCACCGAACAGCGTGTTGACCAGATCGAGGGCGGCGCGGCGCGGGTACTTGCGCTCGACACCGGCGGCGCCGATCCAGAAGTGACTCTGTGCCGCACCTGGCGCGTCGACCAGCAGCACGCGACGCTGCGCAAGGGTACGGGCCGGCGGGAGAGCCGGACGCACCGCCGCACGCGGCCAGCTTGCCAATGCGTCGCGCACTGCCGCCTCGGCGCGCCGCGTGTCCAGATCGCCCGCCAGCACCACGATCAGCCGGTCGGCACCGAACTGTGCGCGGTAGTATTCGCGTACATCCTGGTGCGTGACCTGGGCCAGCGAGCGCTCGCTGCCGTGCACCGGCTGTGCATAGGGATGGCCGGCGAACAGCATGGCGCGTCCGTACGCGTCGAGCAGTTCGGCCGGTTCGGAGTCCTTCACGGCCTTGATGAATTCGATCTGCCGCAGGCGCAGCTGCTCGAATTCCCCGGCTGCCAGTTGCGGCGCACACAGCGTCGCGGCGAGCAGCTCGAGCATCAGGTCCTGATCGCGAGCGAGAAACTGGCTGCGCACCGCAATCGCTTCCGGGCCGGCCACGGCGCTGAAGCTGCCACCGGCACCCTCGACGGTTTCGGCAAAGGCGTAGGCATCGCGTGCGCCGGCACCCTTCTCGAGCAGCGCCGCGACCAGCGAGGCGACCCCGGGGCGTGCCGGCGGATCAGCCGCGCTGCCGCCGCGCAGCAGCACCTGCGCGCCGATCAGCGGCACTTCGCGGCGCGGCAGCAGGATCAGCGTCGCCCCGTTGTCCAGAACGAGGCGCTCGTGCGGCGGAACGCGAACCATCAGCGCTCGGGCCGCGAGCGAGCCACGAGCGGCACCAGCATGCCCACGGTGCGCCGCTGCGGGGTGAGGATGTCGGCGGCTACCGCCTGCACCTGCTGCGGCGTGACGGCCGCGAGACGCTCCGGCTCGGCGAACAGATCCGACCAACGCTCGTGAAACACTGCATATTCCCCGAGCAGATGCGCCTTGCCATCGATGGTTGCGAGGCGTTTCCAGAACCCGACGATGGCCAGATTGCGGGCGCGCTCGAGTTCAGCCGGGCTCACACCCGAGCCGATCAGGCGGGCCAGTTCTGCGTCGAGCGCCACGAGCACCTGCTGCGGATCGGTCGACTGCGGCAAGGTGAGCGACAGCCACAGCAGCCCCGGATCGAAACCTTCCTGCCAGTGCCCGCCCACTTCGATCGCGAGGCGCTGCTCCTCGACGAGGGCGCGGTGCAGCCGGGACGCGTTGCCTTCGATCAGGACCGACATCAGCAGCTGGACGGCGCTTGCGCGTTCGTCGGTTGCTGAGGGCGCCTTGTAGGCACACTGCAGCAGGGGCGTCTGCACCTTGCGGCGGACGACGACACGCCGCTCGCCGAGCTGCGGCGGCTCGCGCTCGTTCACCGGTGCGGGCGGGGCCTGCGCGGCGATCGGCTCGAAATAGCGCTGCGCCAGGCGCAACGCCGTGTCCGGATCGAGATCCCCGGCGAGCGTCAGCGTCAGATTGTTGGGCGCGTAGTAGGTCCGGTAGAACGCCTGCAGGTCTTCCAGACGCCAGGCGCGGATGTCCTGCGGCCAGCCGATCGTCGGGAAGCGGTAGGGGTGGGCGGTGAACGCCTCTGCCTGAACCCGCTCGGCGAGCAGCCCGTAATTGTTGTCTTCGACGCGCAGCCGGCGCTCGGAGGCCACGACCCCGCGCTCGCTTTCGATCATCTCCGGGACGAACGCCAGATGGGCCACCCGGTCGGCCTCGAGCTCGAGAACCATTTCGAGCGCGCTCGAGGGGAACCAGTCCTCGTAGACGGTGACGTCATCGCTGGTGAACGCATTGTTGGCGCCGCCCTGCGCCTCCATCAGCCGGTCGAACTCCCCCGGCGCGCGGGTCTGCGTGCCGTTGAACATCATGTGTTCGAAGAAATGGGCCAGACCCGTGATGCCGGGCCGCTCGTTGCGGCTGCCTGCCCGCACCCACAGGTTCAACGCGATGTTCGGAATGTGGTGCACAGGCCAGACGATCACCTGCATCCCGTTGGCGAGCATGCACGCCTGCACGCCATCGCCGCCGGCCGGCGCCGGACTGCGCAGCACTGGGGATCTCGCCAGGGCGGTTCGTCTCATGAGCGCAGTGTACGCCCCGCTTCCGCGGGTGCACCTGCGCTGCGGCCCTCTACGCCCTCCGGAGGACTCCCTGCTCTGCCGGTCGGGGGATCGCGCTGCGGCTGGCCGCTGCCGCGCTGGCGGTCACGCCAGTTCTTCGGTTCCCGTCTCGGTCGCCGCGGGGCGTGAGACCGTGGCCGTGAGCTCTGCGACGATGCGTCGTTCCGCCCAGGTGGGCCCGGTGAGACGGTCGAGGAATCCGCAGTGGCCGCCGCGCGGCGTCACCACGAGGCGCAGCCGCGGCGGATGCGCCAGGTGGCGCAGGTCCTGCGCCGGAATGATCGGATCGTCGAGTGAGGTGATCACGAGCGAGGGAGTCTCGAGCGTCGCGAGCCGCTCGCCGGTGATCGAGTAGCCGTACAGATACTCATCGAGCGACTCGAATTCGGTGTAGCGGCGGATCAACTCGTCGGTCAGGCGCCGCAGATCGTTGATGCCGCGCAGCTCGCGCAGATCGTAATGCTGCGGCCAAACGGCCTCCTTCTTGCGCAGCGACCGCCACCACTTGCGGGCGAAGTAGCGCGCATAGCCGGTGAACCCTTCCTCGAGCGCGCGCAGCGTCTCGTGCGGGTCGAGCACCGGCGAGACGGCCACGACCGAGTGCAGATCGAGCTGCGCACTGCGCGCCTGTGCGGCCGCGCGGAGCAGGAAGTTGCCTCCGAGCGAGAAGCCGACGAGGCGCAGCGGCTGCCCGGTGATGCGCCCCACCGCACGCAGCGCACCGCAGACTTCGGCGAGCCGGCAGGAGTGGAACAGGCCGGCGTTGAGATGATGGGTCTCGCCGTGATCGCGAAGGTTGAGCCGGAAGACGTCGAAGCCGCGCTCATAGAGCTGTTGCGACAGCGACAGCACGTAGAGCGACTCGGCACTGCCTTCCCAGCCGTGCAGCACCACGGCCGGCGGGCCACCCGCCGCGCCGCTTGAGCGCCAGCACTGCAGCCGCACCTCGTCCCCGCAGTCGAGCAGAAGTTCCTGCTGGGCGGCGAGCAGCGGTCGCGCCCGGCGCACGATCGGGCCGCGGCGCAACGCGACGCTCGCCAACATCGACTGCAGGTGGCGGTTGCGCAGCCACCAGGGCGGCTGGAAGTCTTCAGCCGGCACCTGCAACTGGGCTGGCGCCGGCATGACTGCATCCGATTCTGCGGCGTTCCGCGCTTCCGTCTGTATCACCTGCCGCCCCCGCCGGCCTCTGAACGATCGGGCGCGAGTGTAACTCAATCGGCAGAAGCTCCGCTCGCGGCGCCCCGCGGTGCGCGCCCCGGCGCTAGGATTTGCGGGCGGTGGCGAGGAACACCGAGTATTCGCGCCCGTGGTGTTCGAGGGTGCAGCAGTCCCCGACCGAAGCGTGCTGAAAGCCGGCTGCGTTCAGCCACGCGCGCAGCGCGCTGCGCGCGAAGCCGTGATGCACTTGCACGTCGGGGCCGTGAAACGATCCGTCCTCGCTGTCCAGATCGGCAAGGCAGACCCAGCCGCCGGCGTTGAGCATCGAGTGGAATGCACCGAACAGTCCCGGCACGTCGGCAACGTGGTGCAGTGTCATCATGCTGAAAATGAGATCGTAACGCTCCGCCGGCAGCGGATCGCGCGTCAGATCCAGGTCGATGACCCGCAAGTCGGATGCGTTGGCGGCCGCGATCTTGCGCTCAGCGACGGCGCGCATGCCCGCGGAGCTGTCCGCCAGCGTGATCGGTCCAATCGCTCCGCGCAGCGCGAACGACAACAGGCCCGTGCCCGCGCCGTACTCCAACGCTTTCATCGAGGGGCTCAGCTCGACTGCGCGTCGTACCGCTGCGGCCACCTGTTCGGCGCGCCGGACCTTCCCGGCGTCGTCCCAGTTCTGCGCACGCGCATCGAAATCGGTCGGTGATGATTCGGGCATCGGTAGAGCTCCTGCATCAGCGGGCGTGACGTGAGGCGGCGCGGATTTTTTCAGATGCCCTGGGGTACGTCCAGCCACGGCGGCGCGAATCCTGCGTTATGCTCCGATCGCAGGCCCCACTGCCGGGCCGGGTTGGGCCGCCCTCATGAACACATCCGCTCTGTACCGTTCGAGCCGCACTGAGCCAGGCATACCGGCATGAAGACGCTGATCCTGCTGCGGCACGCGAAGTCCGACCATCCGCCGGCGCTTTCGGATCGAGATCGCCCGCTCGCCGAGCGCGGCTCGCTGGACGCGCCGCGCATGGGACGGCGGCTGCACGCGCACGCCGTCCGGCTCGACAAGCTGATCTCGAGTCCGGCGGTGCGTGCGCTCGCTACGGCGCGGCTCGTTGCCACCGCGCTCGAGTATCCGCCGCGCCGGATCCTCGTGGACGAGCGGCTCTATCCCGGCGATCCGGCGCAACTGCTCGCGGTCATCCGCTCCGTCGGAGAGGAGGCGCAACACATGATGCTGGTGGCGCACAACCCCGGCCTCAGCGAGCTCGCCCACCGCTTCGCAGCGCAGATCACGCACCTGCCAACGTGTGCCGCGGCGATATTCGAGTTCGACGGCGCGTGGAACGACATCGCCGGGGCCAATTTCTCGCGCGTGACGCTCGAGACGCCGAAAGGGAGTTAGGCCGCCCGGGGCAGCGTTCGATACAGCTCGGCGAGACGGGCGGCCATGCTGGCGGAAGACCAGCCGCGCGCGTAGGTACGGGCCTGGGCACTCAGCACGCCGCGCAGGTCGGCGTCGCGCAGCACTTGCACCACCGCGGCGGCGAACGGTTCTTCCTGCTCCTCGGCAATCAACGCGCCGCACGCCGGCGCCAGGATGGACTTGGTCCCCAATTCAGCCGTGGACACGACCGGACTGCCCTGGGCGAGCGCTTCGAGCAGCACCAGTCCCTGCGTTTCGGTGCGCGAGGCGAACACGAACACCGACGCAGCGGCGTAACAATCGAGCAGCGAGGTGCCACGGTCGAGGTACCCGACGAAGCGGACGTCGGCGGTCAAACCGAGCTGTTCGACGAGTTTGCGCAACGCTTCACGCGCCGGCCCCTCGCCGGCGACGACCAGCATCGCCTCGGGAACGGACCGGCGCACGCGCTCGAAGACGCGCACCAGAAAGTCGATGTTCTTCTCGTGCGCAACTCGGCCGACATAGGTCACCAGCGGCCGATGCGCCGGCAGCTGCGCAAGCGTTCGAAACCGCGCGGCGTTGCCCGGCGGGAAGCGGTCCGCCGGCAGCCCGGTTGGAATGACGTGCACCGGCGTGTCGACCCCGTATTCGCGCAGCACCTGGCGCAGCGGCTCGGATGGGGCGACCAGTGCCTGCACGGCGGAGCATTGAGAGCGAGTGAACGCGCGCGCCAGCGTACGTCCCACGGCTCGCGGCAGTACCGGCACGTAATGATGCAGGTATTCCTCGAAAAATGTGTGGTAGGTCGCCAGAACCGGAACACGGCGGCGGCGCGCCTCACGCACGCCCGCGTAGTGGGCGACGAACGGCGTATGCACATGCACCAGGTCGAACGATTCCCGCTCAAGCCCCGCGAGCGCGCGGCACAGCGCTCCCCAGCACATGCGCCGGTCCTCCGGATCACCCGGCACCGGGCCGCCGGCAACGCGTACCACACCGCGTTCCTCGCCCACCGTTTCGCCCGCGTAGCGCGGCGCGACGAGGAGCGTCTCGACGCCGAGACGTTCGAGGTCGGCGCGAAACGTGGCGATGGACGTCGACACCCCGTTGACGCGCGGAAAGAAAACGTCCGAGACGAATAGAACTCGCATCAGGCGAGCGACACGCCCACCAGTCCGAGCGCCAGTCCGATGACGGCGCCGGCGAGCACGTCCGTCGGATAGTGCAGGCCGAGCACGGTACGCGATCCGGCAATGAGCAGCGTCAGCGGGATGAGCACCCATCCCAGTGCCGGGAAATGAGCGGTCGCCTGTACCGTGAAGCACACGGCATGCAGCGTGTGCCCCGAGGGAAAGCTGTAGCGGTCGAGCGGCGCCATGGCCAGATCGATGTTGGCGTGGGTCATGAACGGCCGTTCACGCACCAGCGTGTGCTTGAGCACCTTGTAGAGCCCCAGACCGGCGATGCCGGTCAGAGCCATCACGAGCGCCGGCCACACCGCGGTACGGCCGTAGAGCACCGGCAGCGCCAGGATGACCACGTACCAGATCAGCCCGTCGCCGAGTCGGCTGGCGATCTGGAAGATGCGCCGCGGCAGCGCGAACGATGCGCCCCGGTTCAACCGGCGGCACAGCGCGTATTCAGCGGCATCGGCGCGCGCGATCCACTCGGAGAGGGCGGGTGCTTTCATTGCGGCATCCGGGCGTGCACTATTCAGGTGCGAAATGGCTCGTATGTGCAGGATCTGCGGTCTGGAAGTCCGCAAGATGACAGCGTCGTGAAGTTTTTCTTGCAGCCGGCACGCTGGGCACTCGGACTGCTGATGGCGGTCCTGGCCGTACCCGCCCATGCCATTGACCAGGTCACGCTCACGGTATCGCGACTGCAGACACCGCAGGCACTGGTGCGCGATGCGCGGGTCGTGATGCACTTGGGGGCCGCCGGGCTCTCAGGCCGCATGCAGGCCGCCTCCGTGCAGCTGAAGCGTCCGGGCGTCCTGCCGGTGCGTCATGCCGAGCTGCGCTGCGCCGCGATTCGCCTCGGCGAACCCTACGCGTGCCGGGGCGGCCACTTCGCGCTCCAGGCCGGCACGTTCGGCGCGCTGCGCGGGGACCTCACGACGGCCTACGATGCCCAGACCGGCGCCCTCACCGTCAGCGCGGCCGGCGTGGCGCTGGCGCATGGCCGGGTGCGTCTCGCGGCCGCGCTGCGCCCGGGCCGCTGGCGGCTGCGGATGAATGCCGAGGGGATCGAACTGGCCGAGGCGGCACGCCTGGCCCACCCCTGGTTCAGCCTGCCGCCCGGCGATACGGTCGGCGGGCCGGTGAGTCTGGCGCTGCGCGCCTCCAATCGCCCGGCCCTGCATGCGGACGTCCGCGTGCGCAGTGCCGACCTGAACTTCAGCAATGCGGCCGGCACGGTCGTCTCGCAGAACGTGGCGGCGACTCTGCACGCTACCCTCACCGAACGCGGCGGTGCGCTGAGTGGCACCCTGCGGCTCGCCGGCTCACGCGGAGAGGCGCTCGCCGGCCCGCTGTATCTGGATCTGGCGGCCCACCCGCTCACCCTGCAGCTGGCCGCCGCCCGGCGCGCCGCCGGGCCGCTGGAGGTCTCTCGCTTCGCGCTGCACGAGCGTGGCGTCATCGACGCGCAGGCAACGGCGCAGGTGGCGCTCGCCCCCCACCCGACGCTCGAGGATGCGCAGGTACAGCTCGCACACCTCACCTTCCCGGGCGCCTACGCCAGCTTCATGCAGATAACGCTGGCCTCCGGCCCGCTCGGCTCGCTGCGCACCCGCGGCTGGGCGAGCGGCTCACTGCGGCTGCGCGCCGGGCACATCGAGCGGATCGACGCGCACCTGCACGGCATCGGCTTCACCGACCCCACCGCGAGCCTGTCGATCGCCGGCCTCAACGGCGCGATCCACTGGGCTTCCGCGGCCGGCGTGGCGGTGGCGCACTCGCAGCTCAGCTGGCAGCGCGTCGGCCTGTACGGTCTCGCCGGCGGCGCGACGCACCTGACCTTCCTCACCTGGAGTCGCAACTTCGCGCTGCTCGGCGGCAACGTGCGCGTACCCGTGTTCGACGGCGCGATCCTCATCCATACGCTGGTGGGACGCGAACTCGGCACGCCACACGCGCAGTTCGATTTCAACGCCGACCTGACCCCGATCAGCATGCCGGTGATGTGCAGGGCCTTCGGCTGGCCGATCATGAACGGACGGCTCTTTGCCCACATACCCTTGGTGCAATATCGCCATCACGTGCTGAAGTTCGACGGCAACCTCGTGGCGCACGTATTCGATGGTGTCATCACCGGCAGCCACATCCGGCTCGACGATCCGCTCGGACAATGGCCGCAGATGTATGCCGATGTCACGGCGCGCGCGCTCGATCTGGGCATGGTGACCCACACGTTCGCATTCGGCTCGATGACCGGCCGGATCGATGCCGACATCACCGGATTGAAGCTGTTCGACTGGTCTCCGGTGGCGTTCGATGCGCGCATTTACACCATGCCGGGCGATCGCTCGAGTCACCTGATCAGCCAGAAAGCCGTCACGCGGATCGCGGCCTTCGGCGGTGGCGGCGGCGAGGTCGCGGCCGCGCTCGAGTCCGGCGTGCTGCAGTTCTTCAAGACTTTCCACTACCGGCGCCTCGCCATCGGCTGCCGCCTGCACAACGAGGTGTGCCACATGTCCGGGGTGGGCCCGGCCGACGACGGCGGATACTACCTGGTTCAGGGCAGTTGGATTCCGCGTCTGGACATCATCGGCAACGTCCGGAGGGTCAACTGGCCGCAGATGCTCGAGCAGATCAAGCAGGGCATCCGCAGCGGGGGCATGAGGGTGAACTGAGCCCGTCCGGGCGGTAAGATGCTCACGATGTGGCTGTGTTCGCCGCGACCGGTTTGCTCAGGCGACATTCAGCCTCACGTAGCAGAATATCCGCACGGTTCCATCGGAGAACGTCCATGCGATTCGCGACCCGTTCCGCACCGCTCAAGCACGCCTCGCCGCGCGCCGCCCGTCTTGCTCTGATCCTCGCCGCGGCTGGGGTCCTCGCCAGCTGCGTCACGGTCAATGTGTACTTCCCGGCCGCCGCCGCCCAAAAGGCCGCCGACAAGATCATCCGCGCGGTCACCGGCAGCAACGGCAGCGCCACGGCGCAGCCGGCCACTCCGCAGAACACGCCGCCGGCGGCGCCTCCGACGGCCGCGAACGCTCGCGAACCGCATGGCGGATCGATCCTCGAGGCGCTCGCCGGCCGGATGGTGATGGCACTCGTTCCGGTGGCGCATGCGGCCGGACAGGCCGATCTGGACATCTCGACACCGCAGATCCGCGCCATCGTCGCCGCGATGCATCAGCGCTTCGCGCAGCTCAAGCCGTACTTCGTCGAGGGCGTGATCGGCATCACCAGCGAAGGGGTCATCGCGATCCGCGACCAGAGCAGTGTGCCGCTGATGCAGCGGGCGCAGCTGGCGCACCTGGTGGCGCA
>JAKADE010000041.1 GCA_021820785.1 Pseudomonadota bacterium | reverse complement strand
TGTAGGTGGCGAAGCGGCGCGCGAAGCCGATGGTCAGCACGTCGGGACGGGTCGGATCGAGCAGCCGCGTGATGCGCGCCAGCTGCGCCAGGCTCAGGCCCTTGCGCGCGTACTCGCGCTCGAGCCGCTGGCGCACCGCATCGAGCATCTTGGCCTTGACCGCCTGCGAGGTCTCCCAGAACCGCTCGTCGGGCACGGCTTCGAGGCCACCCCAGAACGCCACGTCACTCAGCCGCTCGCCCCAGTCGGGGCCGAGCTCGGCGTCGAAGAACCCGCCCCAGAGCTTGTGCAGGAAGGTCGGTACGTGCACGCCGTTGGTCACGAACCCGACCGGATTGTCCTCGGGCCGGATCTCCGGCCAGTGATCGGCGCAGAGCTGCGCCGACACGGCGCCGTGGATGCGGCTGACACCGTTGATGTGGCGCGCGCCGTTCAGCGCCAGGCGCGTCATGTTGAACATGCCCGGCACCGACGGGGCGCTGCCCAGTTCGAGGAAGCGCTCGACGGGCAGGCCCAGATCGTTGATGAAATCCTGGAAGTGCTCGAGGATGAGGCCGTGTCCGAACGCATCGTGCCCGGCCGCCACCGGCGTGTGCGTGGTGAACACGCAGGCCGCGGCGGTCGCCTCGAGGGCCGCCTCGAACGGCAGGTCGCGGCTCATGTGCTCGCGCATCAGCTCCAGGATCAGAAACGCCGCGTGACCCTCGTTGAGGTGCCAGGCCGCCGGCGCGAGCCCGAGCGCACGCAGCGCGCGGACCCCACCGATGCCGAGAATCATCTCCTGACGCACGCGGGTCGACTCGTCCCCGCCGTACAGCCGCCGGGTGATGTCCCGGTCCGAAGGGGCGTTCTCCGGCGTATTGGTGTCGAGCAGATACACCGGAACCCGGCCGGCCTGCGCCCGCCAGATCCGCGCCGTGACGTTGCGGCCGCCGATGCGCACGGCGACCGAGATCCACTGCCCGGCGGCATCGCGCACCGGCTCGACCGGCAGGTCCCGCGGGTCATGTGGCTTGTACTCGGCGTGCTGCACGCCGTCGTCATCGACCGTCTGGGTGAAGTAGCCCTGCTCGTAGAGCAGGCCGATCGCCACGAAGTGCGCCCCGGCATCGCTCGCGGCCTTGCAGTAGTCCCCGGCGAGCACGCCGAGGCCGCCCGAGTAGATCGGAAAGCTCTCGTGAAAGCCGTACTCGGCACAGAAGTACGCCACCAGCGGCTCGCCGGCCGGCGGCTCGGCGGACAGATAAGTATCGAGCAGCTGCAGCGCCGCGTGATAGCGGCCGAGGTACTGCGGATCGCCGGCCGCCATGTCGAGTGCGGATTGGCGCACGCAGCGCAGCATCAGTCGGGGGTTGCCCCCGCATTGCTTCCACAGCTCAGGCTCCAGGTCCTCGAACAGGGCACGGATCGGCCGATGCCAGCTGAAAAACAGGTTGCTGGCGAGCTCCGGCAGGCGGGCGAGCGCCTCGGGAATGACGGGGGTGATTTCGAGCAGCGTATTGCGCATGGCACCGGGATTGGAAACGATGAGTGCCGGGAAAGTCTAGCCGCTTCGACCCGGCCGTGCGCGCATCGGGTCGTGCACTTTTGTGGTGCATCGCCCGAACGGACCGCTTGTGCGACAATGCCCAGCCGTCGCGCAAGCTGGAGCGTGTCATGCGAAACGGTCTGAGCATTCGGGCGGGAATGGCGGCCGCACTCGCCGCGGGTCTGCTGGCCGGGCTCACGCCGGCGCCGGCCCGTGCGCAGTCGATGCCGCTCGAGAACCTCGATCACTTTCCGCGCGCCACGCTCGTGATCGAGGCCGGCGGACACGTGCGCCGGTTTCGGGCATGGATTGCGGATACTACGGCCCGTCAGGCCCAGGGACTGATGTTCGTGCGCGATCTGCCGGCCGACGAGGGCATGATTTTCCCCATGCATCCGCCGCAGGTGGCCCAATTCTGGATGGCCAACACGTACATTCCGCTCGACATGCTGTTCGTGGCGCCCGGCGGGCGCATCGAGAAAATCACGGTCAATGCCAAGCCGTTTTCCCTGAAGACCATCAGCTCCGGCGCGCCCGTCGAGGCGGTGATCGAGATCGGAGGCGGGCAGGCGCGCGCGCTCGGTATCACGGTCGGCTCGCGGGTCCGCTGGACGCCCGCCGTCGCGAAATAGCGGCATTCCCAAGCCCAGACATCTCCGGATCGGCCGCCGCGCTGCTGCCGAAAGCCTGCGTGCGCGCTGCGGCCCCGGCGTGCCCTCCGGCGCGCCGCCCCATGCGTCCGATGCTGTCGGCCTTCGGCCACGGTGCGCTCAAGCCACAGGAAACTCCGCATGTGTTGCGCACAAGCCACGCAAACTCGCGCATGAAGTGCACAAAAAACACATTTAGAATCAATTACTTGCGTATTTATGACACACCGCGCCCTCGCTCCTTTCGCATTCACGCTTTACTTGCGCAGGCCTGTCGTTTAGTGTCCGCCACAAGCCTTCTGAGGCACAGACATCTGTGCCCTCAGGAGCGGTTTTTTTAAGGAATCGCTCAAAGGCCTCGGGCCAACAATCAAATGCGAAGGCGAGCCTTCGGGTCGCTACGGAGAAAAATCATCGTGGAAAACTACACTGTCAGACATGCCGTCAGACGCGCGCTTGCCATTGGCGCGATCGTTGCGGTGGGCGCAGGTGCGATGCTCGCGAACGCGAATCCCGCGCCGACGCCGAAGCCTCAGTCGGACTCCCAGTCGGTGCCTGCACCGGCGAGCAGCGCGAAGAAGAATGGTTCCGCGTCGGTCCTGCAGACCATCGTGGTCACCGGCACCATGATCCCGCGGTCTTCGGCCGAAACGGCCCAGGCCATCACGATCATCAAGTCTTCGACCCTGAAGAACCTGGGCGTGACGAACGTCGAGCAGGCGCTCGGCACGGTGACCTCTAATACCCCGGCCCTGAACATCGCGCAGTCCGTCGGCACGTTCTCCGGCGGCGGCACCTACGCCGATCTGCGTGGGCTGGGCACCGGCCGCACGCTGGTGCTGCTCGATGGCCATCGCCTGGCCAACAATGCGTTCAGCGGCAACGCGGTTGACCTGAGCGGCATCCCGTTCTCGGCGATCTCGAGCGTCCAGGTGCTGCGCGAAGGCGCCTCGGCACTGTACGGCTCGGACGCCATCGCGGGCGTCGTCAACTTCATCACGAAGCGCAATTACCAGGGCGCCGACGTCCAGGCGCAGCTGAACCACCCGCAGGGCGCGGGCGGCGGCTCAGGCAACGTGAGCTTCACGTTCGGTCATGGCGACCTGGTCCGCGACGGCTACAACTTCATGATCACGGGCAGCTACAGCCGCCAGCAGGAACTGCGCGCGACGCAGCGCTCGTTCTCGGCTGAAGGCTTCTACCCGAATCGCGGCGTGTCTGCGACGAACAACCCGGGCACGTGGCCTGCGACCATCATCGATGGCAACGGCAATTACTGGCAGCCGGACTTCCCGGCCTGCACGGGCAACCCGTATCTGACCACCTATTTCGGCAACTGCGCGTACCGGTATTCGGCCGCAACTGACCTGCTGCCGAAGTCGTATGAGGCGTCCGCGCTGGTCTCCTTCACCAAGGAGCTGCCGGACAACAACGGCCTGAAGCTGCAGTACTTCTACAGCCGCTCGAAGGTCACGGCCTGGTCCGGGCCGATGTTCTACTTCTTCCAGATGACGCCCCAGGCCGATCCGACCTACTACCCGACGGGCGCTGGTCTGACCTGCGAGGCGCAGTATCAGGGTGCTCCCTGCTCTGCTCCGCCGGCGCTGAGCCAGGGTATCTACGCGGTCTGGACCGACCCGAACAACAACCGTTACGGCGACAACATCAACACCGAGCAGCGCGCTCTGTTGACGTTCTATGGCGATAACGCGGGCTGGGATTACAAGTTCAACCTGAACTTCAGCCAGAACCTGAACACCGACGGCAACGTCGGCGGGTATCCGAACGAGGCGGTCCTCGCTCCGAACGGCGTGCTGAGCAACCTGATCAACCCGTTCGGCCCGCAGAGCCAGGCCGGACAGGCGCTGATCAACAGCAGCTACGTCAATGGCGTCTACCAGAACGGCAAGATGCAGCGCTGGAGCGTCAGCGGTCATGCGAGCCATCGACTGGGCGACGCGTTCCACGCCGGGCATGACGCGGTGCTGGCGCTCGGCTTCAGCGTGCGCGGCAACAAGTTCCAGACCGCCACGACGCCGTACAACAACATCGTTCAGGCGGCGACGGGTCTGACGGACTTCGCCGTTCACGGCAGCCGTACCGCGCAGGCGGTATTTGCCGAGTTGAACGTGCCGATGTCCAAGAGCCTCGACGTCGACATCTCTGACCGCGAGGACCGTTACAGCGACTTCGGTCGCACCAATAACGGCAAGGTGACGGTGCGCTATCAGCCGTCGCGTTACGTGACGTTCCGCGGCGCTGCGTCGACCGGCTTCCGGGCGCCGACCCTGTACGATCTGTACGACCCGAACACCATGTCGGCGTCGAGCAGTGGCAGCATGGGCAGCGGCAACCCGTTCTGCACCCCGGGGAATTACAACTCGGAGTGGACGCCGAGCGTCTGCAACACGCAGGGACTGGGGCTTTTCGGTGGCAACAAGAAGCTGACGCCGGAAACCTCCGAGAACTTCGACCTCGGTGTCATCGTGGCGCCGGTGCGTAACCTGGGCATCACGCTCGATTACTACCGGATCCTCCTGAAGAACACCATCGGATCGGTTCCGGCTTCGGCCATCTACGGAAACCCGACCCAGTTCTCGAACTACATCGTGCCGAACGATCAGGGAACGCTGACGCCCTCGATCGAAGAGGCCACGTACTGCAATCCGTACTCGGCGCCGACCTGCGGGTACATCGTCGTGAACCTGCAGAACACCGGTCAGATCACGACCGACGGCTTCGATCTGAGCGTCCAGTACTCGCAGCAGACCCGCTGGGGTGTGTTCCACGAGGACCTGGAAGGCACTGCGGTCACGCAGTTCCGGCTGCAGCAGTACAACGGCGGCCCGGTGCTGAACCTGGTCGGCTGGTACAACGGCGGCAACGAGCCGGCGATGCGCTGGCAGCACCTGCTGCGCGTCGACTGGACGAGCCCGCAGGGTCTGTGGGGTGCCGGCATCAGCAACCGGTTCTACTCGTCCTACATCGACGAGTTCGGGACTGGGCCGAGCAACAACGGTCCGCAGCGCACGGTGGGCAGCCAGTCGACCTGGGACGCCTATGCGTCTTACAAGCCGCTGCGCGGTCTGAAGGTGCTGTTCGGCATTCGTAACCTGCTCAACACGAATCCGCCGTTCACGAACTCCGCTCAGGGTAACTTTGCGGCGGGCTACAACTCGCTGTACTCGAACCCGATCGGGCGGGACTTCTACCTGAACGTGGACTACAAGTTCCTCTGATCTTTCGACCTGCTCGTGCCACCGACGGGGACCCGCCGCTGAGGCGGGTCCCCCCGGGCGGCGAGCCGGGCGGAGCGTTTCGGCGCTGTGCCCCTTGCCGCGGTCACGCTGACGGTTGATTCAAAGCCCCGCCTCGTGCGGGGCTTTTTTCTGCCTGCGAGGCGCCGCCCGCCACCGATGCCAGGCGTATAGTCGGCGGTGGCGCTCTTGACGTCGCAGGATCCCCATGCAGGCCCTCGGCCGTGTCCTGTGTTTGGCGGCTGTATTGCCCGCAGCGGCAATGGCGGCGGCCCATCCCCGTGGGACGATGCCGGCGCATCGGCCGAGCCTGCTGTCCTCGGCACCCTCGCGTCTCAATCATCTCGGCCAAATCGTCGTCCCGGTCATGATCGATGGCCGCGGACCCTTCCCGTTTCTCGTCGACACCGGTGCGAACGGCTCGGTCATCGCGCCGCGGCTGGTGAAGGTGCTCGGCTTGGTTCCGCGCGAGGGGCGGGTGGAGCGCGTCGAGGGGGTGACCGGGACGCAGCCGCTGCCCTGGGTGAGCGTCCGCCGGCTGCAGGTCGGGCGGATCGTGAAGCACGACGTGCACATGCCGGTCTGCTCGACGCCCATCATGACCGAAGTCGACGGCATTCTCGGCATGGCGGGGTTCGGGCCGGTACGGATCGCGGTGGATTTTCGCCACAACCGGGTGGCGATCGACCGCTCGAGTCATGGGCCGATGTGGGGCTTTCTCGATATCCGCGCGGTGCGCACCCCTGGCGGACTGCTGATGATCCCCGCGCGAGTCGACGGCCTCGCGGTCGAGGCGGTGATCGACACCGGATCGCCCGTGACGCTGGGTAATCCCGCCCTGCGCAGGGCGCTGCTGTCACGCCGCGGCTCGGGGGCCACGACGCCGATCTACGGGGTGACCCAGCAGGTGTCCACCGGTTCGACGGTCGTCGCACCGACGCTGATTCTCGGGCCCGTGGCCATTCAGCACCTGCCGATCATCTACTCGGACGTGCCGATCTTCCGGGAATGGAACCTGCAGGGGAAACCGGCGGTGATCATCGGCACCGACGTGTTGAGCGTCGCGGACTCCCTCGTGCTCGATTACCCGCGTGCCCGGGTCTACATTCTGCCAGCGCCGCCGCCGATCTCGATGCTCGTGGCGGACAGCGTCATTCCCGGCGGATGAGCCGCTCGCGACCGGAGCGTACGCGGCTGCGCCCGCATCGGGCGGCGTGCGAGCCCGCGGCGCACCCGCACGCCACGGCGCGGCTATACTGCCCCATGCTCCTCTTTTCACGGGCAGACCTGCGATGTTCCTGCAAATCGAAGATTTCCTCACTGCCGCCGAGGTCGATTCGGTGCGCGAGCTGGCGCGCCAGACCCGTTTCATCGACGGCCGCAGCTCCAATCCGCACAACCCCACCAAGCGCAGTCTGATTCCCGACCCGACCGACGCGCATGCCCAGCGCGCCGGCCAGCTTGCCCTCGGCGCCTTCCAGCGCAGCGAAATGGCGCGCAACTTCGTCCTGCCGCGGCGCATTGCCGTGCCGCAGGTCGTGCGCTACGGACAGGGCATGGGTTACGGCGCGCACGTTGATGTGCCGTTCATGGCGGTCAGCCAGCAGCCGTTGCGCTCGGATGTCTCCTGCACGGTGTTCCTCTCGGAGCCGGACAGCTACGGCGGCGGTGAATTGGTGATCTATCTCGGGTCGCAGGAAGTGCGCATCAAAGGGCGGCCGGGCGAAGTGGTGTTCTATCCGTCCACCACGCTGCACGAAGTTGCGCCGGTCACTTCCGGGGAGCGGCTGGTGATGATCACGTTCATCGAAAGCCAGATCGCCGATGCCGCCCGGCGCGAACTCCTGTTCACGCTGAACGAGGTCCGGGCGCTCGAAGGCGCGAAACTCGAGTGGGGCAATCGCATGCGCCTGGAGTACGTCGCATCAAATCTTCAGCGCATGTGGGCCGAGCCTTGAGCCGCGATCCGCAGGCGGACCGCGAGCGCCTCATCGCGATTCAGCGCGCGGCGCAGGCCGGCGAGCTGCCGCGCGCCATCGGGCTCGCCGAGACGGCGCTCGCCGAAGGACTGGAGCATCCACTCATCCTGAATCTGCTGGCCCTGCGCCATGAGCAGGCAGGCGAGCTCGCTGCAGCCGAAGAGCTGTTGCGCCGCGCCGTGGCGCTCGACAGTGCGGACAAGACGGCGCGCAACGCTCTCGGTCTGTGCCTGCTGCGGCTCGAACGGTATGCCGAGGCGCTCGAACAGTTCGATGCGCTCGCAGCGTCGGATGTCGCTTTGCCGTTTGTGCATGCCAGCCGCGGAACGGCGCTGTTTGCCCTGGCGCGCGTCCGCGAGGCCGAAGCCGCCTTTCAGCGCGCGGTGCAGCTTGATGCGCGTCAGCCGGTCGCGCTCGCCGGCCTGGCGCGCATCGCCAGTTACCGCGGCGCATTCCGCCAGGCGCGGCAGTGGGCCGAGGGCGCGCTCGAACGTCTGCCGGGTTATCCCGATGCCGAACTCAGTCTCGCGGCAGCCGATCTCGGCGAACAGGACCCGCTTGGCGCCGAAACGCGCCTGCGCGCGCTGCTGGCGCGCGCCGACCTGAACCCCGAGCAGCGCGCATTCGCCGGCGGACTGCTCGGAGACGCGCTGGATGCCCAGGGGCGCATGCCGGATGCGTTTGCGGCCTACACGGACAGCAATGAGGTGCAGCGCGTCGCCTTCGCGTCCCGGTTCGCCTCGGCGGATCCGACCGCCCGGCAGTACGCCGAGCAGCTTGCCGAGTATCTGCGCGGCGCGGAGCCGGCGCGCTGGCGCGCGGCACCGCCGGCCGCCGCGGCGACTCCCGCGGCTGGCCACATCTTCGTGCTCGGATTTCTGCGCTCGGGGACTTCGCTCCTGGAGGTGATTCTCGAGGGCCACCCGCAGGTGGTCAGCGTCGAGGAGAGCGAATCGCTGATCGATTCGGTGCAGCAGTTCATGCAGCGGCCGCAGGACCTCGAGCACCTCGCGCACGCGCCGCCGGCGACGCTCGAGGCGCTGCGCGGCGCGTATTGGCGCCGTGTCGCCCAGGCCGGCGCAGAGGTCACCGGCAAGATTTTCGTCGACAAGAATCCGCTCAACACCCTGAAGCTGCCGCTCATTGCGCGGCTGTTCCCGCAGGCGAAGGTCCTGTTTGCCTGCCGCGATCCGCGCGACATCGTCCTCAGCTGCTTCCGGCACCGCTTTCGCATGAGCGCCCCGATCTACGAGCTGCTGACGCTCGAGGGTGCCGCGCGCTACTACGATGCGGTCATGCGCGTGTTCATGGAATGCACGCGCCTGCTGCCGCTGGAGTTCTGTCTGGTTCGCCACGAGGACGTCGTGGGCGGCTTTGCACGCGAGATGCGCCGCGTGTGCGATTTCCTGGGCCTTGCGTGGGATCCGGCCATGGGCGACTTTGCGCTGCGCACGCGCGGACGTGAGGCCCTGACGCCGAGCACCGCCCAGCTCGCCAAGGGCCTGAATACCGAGGGTGTCGGCCATTGGCTGCGCTACCGCGAGCAACTCGAGCCTGCGCAGCAGATTCTCGCGCCCTGGGTCCGGCAGTTCTTCTATGACGAAGCGGGTGCGTCGGGCAGGTTGAACCAGCAGTTGAATGCCACGGTGATCCGCTCCCCGGTGCCTTCGAACGGCGTCACGTGATGCAGCACCCATGAGGGAAAGATGACGAGCTGACCGGGCTCCAGGCGAAAGCGGGGTGCCTGGTGCCCGAACGGCAGGCGGATGTTGGCGACCCCGGCATCCATGTGCATCGCACTCGGGGTGCTGGGGTTGACGAAGGTGAGGAGCCCGTTTTCGGGTTTACCCGGATCGTTCTGACCCGGATCGACGCAGTACACCCCGCTCCACGAGGCGTTCGGGTGATTGTGTACGCCGAAGAAACCGCCGGGCCGCGTGACGTGGAACCAGCAGTCGTTGAAGATCTGCAGCCGTTGCAGCGTAGGGAGGTCGTAGCCGTTCAGCCGGCCGATCACCGCCAGCAGTTGCGACCAGCAGAACCGCTTCAGCTCCTGCACCGCCTCGTGCTCGATGCGAAAGAAGTTGAAGTGACTCTCGAACAGCGCCGCGTTGCGCGGTGTAAATGGCTGCGGATTGGTCGCGCCGCGGGCCTCCAGATCGAAGATCACCGGCTTCAGGCGCGCATTGAGCTGCTCGTGTGCCGGATAGCGCGACATCGCGAACGGCACCGCGAACATCGTGATCAGCTCCGGAGGCGGCAGGTTGGCGGTCGACATGGAGGGGCGCCGTTCAAGCTCAGCGTATAGTATACGCAGTTTCAACTTCTCACTGCGCGGTCGCCGCGCGGGTGCGTTCGCATGATGACGGATCGCAGGCTCACATTCGCTCTGGTGCTTGCCGGGATGGTTGCGCTGCTGCTCGCGGCGGTGCCTGTCCGGGCGGCCACACCCGCGCAGGCCGTGCTCGCCTGTCGCCGCCTCGCCGCGGCGGGGCCGCGTCTGAAGCGCTTCGACCGGGCTGCGGCGCGCCTCGCCGCCGCGCTCAACGAACGCCAGTCGGTGCCGGCGGCCGCCCCGGTCGCCGCCGCCGCGCCGCCGCGCCCGCAGCCGACCGCAAAGAAGCTCAATGCGGTGCAGACTTTCGGCATGTCATCGGTTGCGCTCGAGGCGCACGAGGAGGCCGTCGGTGCGCTGCCGAAGCCCATCTCGCACATTACCGCGACGGTGCGTCGGATTGGCGTGGAGCCCGATGGGCGCTGGATCTTCATCCTCAGTAACGGTCAGTCCTGGGTGCAGGACTACGCCAATCACGACCTGCTGGTGAATCGCGGTGACAAGGTCACCATCTCCCGGCAGCTGTTCGGATCGTTCTGGCTGCAACTGCCGGACGACAGCGGCTGCAAGGTCGAGCGGCTGCGCTGAGCGCCGCTACGGCAGCGCGATGCCGCCGGCTCTGAGCTGCTCGGCGAGCGGGCGCAGTTCGGCCTCATAGTGGCGCCAGTGCGCGAGCGAAGTGTCGTAGAGCGGCTGGCGCACCTGCACGACGCTCGCGGTGCTGGTCGGCGCGGGGTTGCGGTGAAATTCGAGGCACTGTGTCTCGAAGGGCAGCCCGATAAAGTCGAGCAGCCTCCGCACCGTCGGCTCCAGTGACGTGACCAGATCTTCGTAGGCGACGTCGTGAATCCGGCCGGGGAGGATCTGATGCCAGTGCGCCATCAGCCGCCGGTAGCCCAGGTAGAACGCGCCGAGCTCGCCGAGATCGTTGGCGAACGGATAGCCGCCGGCAAAACGGGTCTTGAAAATGGCGTAGCAGGACGCGAGCGGGTGCCGGGTGAGGTGCACGATGCGCGCCTGCGGGAAGGCACGCAGGATCAGCGGGCAGAAGAAGAAGTTGTTGGGCTGCTTGTCCGCGAATCGCGGACGCTCGCCACGCAGTGCCCGGGCGAACGCGAGGTACTCGCGGGCAATATCGGCCGGATCGGTGTGCGCAAAGCGCGCGGCGAACTGTGCCCAGTCGCGCGGTGCATCCCGGCTGGTGCGCCGCACCGCCAGACTCACCGCCTCGCTGAGCGCCGGCAGTTCTCCGGCGGCATGCACCGCGGAGTGCTGCCCGAGGATGCGCTCGAGGAGCGTGGTGCCGCTGCGCGGCAGCCCCACGATGAAGATCGGCGACTCGCCCGTCGTGTCGGGCGCGGGTGATTCGAGCTGCGGGAAGGCTTCGATGAGCCGCTCGATCACGGCCCGATCGATGGCCGGCTCATAGCGCAGTGCGGTGCGCTCGATCCGATTGCCGGCGCACAGATGACGCCAGCTCGCCGGGTAATCGCCGAGGTCATCGTAGGTCTTGGCCAGCGCGAAGTGCAGCGTTGCGGCGTCCTTCGACTCGGCACGTGCGCGGCCCAGGGCCTCCTCGAGCGCGCCGAGGTGATGGTGCTCGGGGGTCTGGCGCTCGAGCTCCACCAGCGCCTTGAGGCTGTCCGGATCCCCGGGCAGGCGCTTCAGCACGGCGCGGAAGTCGGCGGCCGCCTCAGCGAATGCCCCGAGCGAGCGATGAATGACGGCCCGTTTCGCCGCGTAGTCCGGGTCATCCGGCCGCGAGGCCAGCGCCCGGTCGTAAGCGGTGCGCGCCAGTCCGTATTCGCCGGCATGAAACAGGAACTGCCCGATGGCATCGCAGATCTCGGGGGTACCGGCCGTTTCGATTGCGGCCGCGGCGGCACGCAGCGCTGCGCTTCGGTCGCCGCAGGCCAGGTGGCACTCGGCGCTCTGCAGGAGTCCCTCGGGGTCCCGGGGATGCCCGGCGAGCCACTGCTCGGCGAGCGCCCGCGCCTGGTCCGCCTGGCCGGTGAGCAGCGCCGCGACGCTGCCGAAATGCCAGCCGGCCCGTGCTTCGGGCAGAGCGGAGCGGCAGGCGGCCGCCACTGCAGCCGCGCCGGCCACGTCGCCGGCGCGCAGCCGGGCATTGATCTCGTGTTCGAAGCGGGAGAGCGATTGGGCCATCGTGCCGGCCATGATAGCGGCCCCGCTCCGGCTGCGCGCGCCGCGGTAATGTGGCTGGCGCGCAACGAATCTGGCTCAATAGCGTTTCACTCCTGCAACAAAGAATGCTCAGCTGCGGCAGGCCGGGGCATCCCGGTTCTGCCCCGGCGCACGCCGCGCGGGATGTGCAACGCCATTCCCGTGAAAAAACCAGTCTTTTCGCGCGGGGCGTCGCACCGGGGCCACGCAGAATGTCCGACGCCCTGCGATGCGCCACGTCTCCCCGCATATGTTGCGGTGCACCGACACCGTGCTATAGTCGGCGCAACGGTAAAAAAGCCACAGAAGCGCGGAACTTTCCCAAGGTCTTCTGTTGCGCTAGCGCTCGAGCCGCCTCATCGAGCGCACTGCGATCGGGAACGGAGTCCGAGTTTCGTGGCTTCTTTACCTGACGCCCCCAGTTGCTGACCTCCGGGTCCGCGCTACTTCATTTGGGAGAACTACGAGAATGCTGAACAAGAATCCGGGCAATCCATTGGTGCGCTCGGCCGTTCGCGCTGTTCTCGCCGGCGGAACGCTGGCGGCAACGTTCGGAATGGCACACGCGCAGAATGCCTCTGCAAATTCCCAGAGCGCCTCGATCAAAGCGCCGGCGGCGAGCCAGCTCAAGGAGGTCGTGGTCACCGGCTCGCTCATCGCCACACCGAACCAGGTGTCGATGAGTCCGGTGACGTTCGTCAGCGCGCAAGCGATTGCGCAGACGGGCGCGACCCGCATCGAGGACATGCTGAACCAGCTGCCGCAGGTGTTC
>JAKADE010000745.1 GCA_021820785.1 Pseudomonadota bacterium | reverse complement strand
TCGAGCGCGCACCACGGTGGCGCCGCTCGCGCACCGGCATTACGTTGGCCGGCGTGCCGCTCGCGCGATTGGAGGAGACCAAGCACTTCAAGCTGATCGGCACCACCGGCACCGGCAAATCGACGGCCATCGCCGAGCTGCTCACCGCGTTGCTCGCGCGCGGGGATCGGGCGGTCATTGCCGATCCCGACGCCGGGTATCTCGGCCGCTTCCATGCGCGCGCGCGCGGCGACGTCATCCTCAACCCGTTCGAGCCGTGCGCGCTGAAGTGGAATCCCTTCGCCGAACTCGCCGCGCCGGAGGATCCGGATCAGCTCGCCGCCAGTCTGATCGCCGCCGGCGAGGATGCTTCGGCGCGCGAGTGGCGCGGGTATGCACGGACGTTCCTCGCGAGTGTATTGCGCCGTACCGAGGGCAGCGGGGCCGATCTGGAGCGCCTGTGGCAGCTGATCGCGATCGCGCCGGCGGCGGAACTACGGGTCCTGCTCAGCGGAACCCCCGCGCAGCCGTTTCTCGAGCCCGAGAACGCGCGCATGTTCGGCTCGATCCGCTCGGTCGCGGCCGCATGCACCGCGGCGCTCGAGCACGTGTGCCGCCAGGTCGCCCCGCAGTGCTCGGTGCGCCAGTGGGTGCGCGCCGGGCGCGGCGTGCTGTTTCTGCCGTACCGCGCCGGGCAGATCGCCTCCTTGCGCACCCTCATCGCCAGCTGGATGCGTCTGGCGATCTTCGAGGCGATGAACGGTCCGCCGGGGGATCGGCGGCTGTGGTTCATCGTCGATGAACTCGACGCCCTCGGGGCGATCGACGGACTGCGCGATGCGCTCGCGCGGCTGCGTAAATTCGGTGGACGGTGCGTGCTCGGGATGCAGTCGATCGCCCAGGTCAGTGCGCTCTACGGACCGGGCGATGCCCAGACGATCATCGAGAACTGCGGCAATTCGTTGATCTTGCGCTGCTCGGCCAGTGAGCGCGGCGGCACCGCGCAGTTCTGTTCCCGGCTGATCGGCGAGCGTGAGGTCATCCGGCGCAGCGTCTCGCGTGGACGGGACGGAGCGGGAGGTTTCGGCAGCGGTGCCCGCGGGGCGCGCCGCTCGCTGCACATCAGCGAGCAGCACGTCACCGAGACGGCCGTGCTGGCCGCGCAGATCGAGCAGCTCGCGGATCTGGAGGGCTTTCTGAAGACCGCCGCGTCGGCGAGGTGGCTGAGCGTGAGGCTGCGGCGCCCGCGCTGAGGCGCGGTGCGGCCAGTGCAGGTGGGCGATGGCGATCTTTCACATGCAGATCAACACGGTGTCGCGCTCGAGTGGGCGCAACGCGCCGGCTTCGGCCGCCTATCGTGCCGGGGAGCGCATCCGTAATGAGCGTACTGGAGCGCTGTACGACCATCGCAATCGCCGCGACGTGCTGCACAAGGAGATCGTGCTGCCGACGCGGCTCGCCGTCCCGCCGCAGTGGGCTCAGGATCGGGCGTCGCTCTGGAATGCCGCCGAACGGATCGAGTCGCGGGAGAACTCGCGGGTGGCGCGCGAGTACATGGTGGCGCTGCCGGCGGAGCTGTCTGCCGCGGCACGCGTGAGCCTCGCCCGTACGTTCTCGCACGAGATCGCCGATCGCTACGGCGTCGCGGTCGACCTGGCCGTGCACGCGCCGCGTCCGTTTGGCGATCCGCGCAACTTCCACGCCCATTTACTGGCCTCGACCCGGGAGGTGCGCCCCGAGGGGTTCGGGCCCAAGGCGGGTCTGGACATGAACGGGACGGTGCGGGCGGAACTCGGACTGCCGTCGGGCCGAGCGGAATTTGCCGCGCTCCGCCAGCGCTGGGCGGAGTTGGTCAACGAGCATTTGCAGGCCGCGCAGCTCGAGATGCGCGTCGATGCGCGCAGTCTCGCCGCGCAGGGTATCGACCGCGAACCGCTGCCCCGGCTGCCCCGTGCGGCGATCAGCGCCGAGCGGCGGGGCGAGCGCAGCGAGGTCGCCGAACGGATCCGGGAGCGCTATCGGGCGCGGGTGGCCGCCCGGGCCGAACGCACCGCCGGGGCCGGGTCGGCATCGGCGGCCGGGACCCGCGCCGCGGCGCCGCTCGAGGGGGCGCAGGCGCGCCAGCATCAGGCGGTTCGGGACTGGCTCGAGTACCGCGCGGCGCAGGGCCCGGGCACACCCGGGGTAGCCTCGTCCGCCGAGCGCGTGCGCCGCGAGGCACTCGCCGCCTGGCGTGAGCGCCGCGCGAAGGGTGCGGAGCCGACCGGCGCGGCGCGCAGCGCCGCGCACGACTCAGGCGCGCAGCCGCAGGAGGCGCCCGGACCCGATCGGGATCTGTCCTGGTGAACCCGGTGCGGTCAGTGGAACACGTGCGCGAAGGCCAGCATCGCGCCACCGCGCACCGGCACGACGGTGACCGTTGAGTTGTCCATTGCCTCGCCCGCCCTGCGGTCGAGCACGAAGTGCGCGGTAGCCATGCCGAGCGCGGCGGCGACGACGGTGTCCGACAGCCAGTGCGCGTTG
>JAKADE010000744.1 GCA_021820785.1 Pseudomonadota bacterium | reverse complement strand
GCAGGCGGTGGGTGAACCCAGCCATTCTACCAGCGCTTCGACGAAAGGACGGTCTGCCTCGAGCAGATCCGCAGCCGCGAGCGCCTCGGCGTCCACCCAGCGCAGCGCCTGTCCTTCGAGTCCGCGCGGCTCGCCGCCATACTGCTCGACGAGCCACAGCGACAGTTCCACGACACGGTCCTCGTACGCGTGGGTCAGACGCATCCACGGCGAGCCGCCGCGCATCTGGATGCCGAGTTCCTCGGCAAGCTCGCGCGCGAGCGCGGCCGCTTCGCTCTCCCCGGGGGCGAGCTTGCCGCCGGGAAACTCCCAGCGGCCCGCCATGGGCTTGCCGGCGGGCCGCTCGGCGATGAGCACCCGGCGGTCCGGGCCGATCAGCGCCGCGGCAACCACGCGGATCACGCTCATGCGTGCCTCAGCCGACGTTCGAGAGTGTCCCGTGGCAGTGCTTGTACTTCTTGCCCGAGCCGCACGGACACGGCTCGTTGCGGCCGACCTTGCGCTCGCCGCGCACGAACGGGCTGTGCGACCCCTCGGGGTCCATCAGCGCCCCGGGGGGCAGTTCCCCCGGCGCTCCGTCGAACAGCGCATCGGCCGGCTCGGCGCCGCCGAACACGTCGGCCTCGGCATGCTGGGCCTGCAGGGCTCTCATCAGGCGGGCGCGCCGCTCTTCTTCCTCGCGATCGACCTCTTCCTGCGTGCGAACCTCGATCTGCATCAGCGTCGAGACGGTCTCGAACTTCACCTGATCGAGCATGGCGCTGAACATCTCGAACGCTTCGCGCTTGTACTCGGTGCGGTAGTCCTGCTGCGCGTAGCCGCGCAGATGGATGCCCTGGCGCAGGTAATCCATCGCGCCCAGGTGGTCACGCCAGTGCATGTCGAGCGTGCGCAGCATGACGTCCTTCTCGATATGACGCATCAGCGAGGCCTCGAGCCGCGCAGACTTCGCGTTGTAGGCGTCGTCGACGGCGCGCACCAGCCGCTCACGCAGCGCCGGCTCCTCCAGCTCCGGCTCGGCTTCGAGCCAGCCCTTCGGGTCGACCGCGACGTTGAAATCGCGCCGGACGGCCTCGGTGAGCCCGTCGAGATCCCAATCGGCCGCAACGGCGTGCTTGGGCAGGAACTGATCGATCAGCGTGCCGACGGCCTCGGCGAGAATGCCGTGAATCGCTGCCGAGACGTCCTCGGTGGCCATGATCTGGGTGCGCTGCTGGTAGACCACCTTGCGCTGGTCGTTGGCGACGTCATCGAACAGCAGCAGCTGCTTGCGGATGTCGAAGTTGTGCGCCTCGACCTTGCGCTGAGCTTTCTCGATCTGCTTGCTCAGCATCCCGCTCTCGATGACCTCGCCCTCCTTCATGCCGGCCATCTTCAGGAGCCGCTGCGTGCGCGTCGGATCCCCGAAGATGCGCATCAGGTTGTCTTCCATCGACAGATAGAAGCGGCTCGAACCCGGGTCACCCTGGCGGCCGGAACGGCCACGCAGCTGGTTGTCGATGCGGCGGGATTCGTGCCGCTCGGTGCCGATGATGTGCAGTCCGCCGGCGGCAAGCGCCGCCTCGTGGCGCACCTGCCACTCGGCGCGCGCACGCTCGCGGCCGGCCTCATCGGCCGCGTCGAGCTCCGAGAGCTCCGACTCGAGACTGCCGCCGAGCACGATGTCGGTGCCGCGGCCGGCCATGTTGGTCGCAATGGTCACCGCGCCGGGCCGGCCGGCCTGGGCCACCACGCTCGCCTCGCGCTCGTGCTGCTTGGCGTTGAGCACCTGGTGGGCGATGTTCTGCTTCTGGAGCAGCTCGGCGAGGAATTCCGAGGTCTCGATCGAGGTCGTACCGACCAGCACCGGCTGCTTGCGCTCGACGCAGTCGCGGATGTCCTCGATGATGGCCTTGAACTTGTCGCTCTGCGTCAGGTAGACGAAGTCGGCGTGATCCTTGCGCACCATGGGCTTGTGGGTCGGGATGACCACGACCTCGAGCCCGTAGATCTGCAGGAACTCCGGCGCCTCGGTATCGGCGGTGCCGGTCATGCCGGAGAGCTTCTTGTACAGGCGGAAGTAGTTCTGGAAGGTGATCGAGGCGACCGTCTGGTTCTCCTCGCGCACCTGCACGCCTTCCTTCGCCTCGACCGCCTGGTGCAGGCCGTCGGACCAGCGCCGCCCCGGCATGGTGCGGCCGGTGAACTCATCGACGATGATGACCTCGCCACCGCGCACGATGTACTCCACGTCGCGCTTGTAGAGCGCGTGGGCGCGCAGCGCGGCGTTCAGGTGGTGCATCAGGCGGATATTGGTCGCGTCGTAGAGGCTCTCGCCTTCCTTCAGCAGCCCGGTCTCGAGCATCAGCTGCTCGACGTGCTCGTGCCCTTCCTCGGTGAGGTGCACCTGCTTGTTCTTCTCCTCGACGGAGAAATCGCCCGGACCGTCCTCGACCTCCTGGCGGATCAGGCGTGGCACCAGCTTGTTGATGCGCAGGTACAGCTCGGTGCTCTCTTCGGCGG
>JAKADE010000743.1 GCA_021820785.1 Pseudomonadota bacterium | reverse complement strand
CACAAGTGATCCAGCTCTAACCCCGGCGGCACAGGGCCGTGCGCGTCTTGGTAGGCGAGCCGGTGAGCGAGAAACCGGCGCCCACCGCGCCAAACGCGCACGTACCCGAGCCGCGTCCGCTCGCCCGGACCATCGAGGCAGTCACGCGTGTCGACCTCGCGCGCCATCAGTGCGCCTGGCGTCCCGCCATTTCGCGCGCAACGTCGGCGCTCGACTTGGTCCGACCGCGTGAGGGTGCCTCACCGTCGCCTTCGGGTTCGGCCGGGGCGAGCGCGAGTGAGCCCTGAGCAGCCTTGCGCTTGGCCTCCCGCGTTTCCTCGATGGTGATGCCGATGTGATGGAACTGCGCCTCCTGCAGCGCGAGGTTTTCCTTGCCGATGCCGGGGCGCACCGTCAGGTGAAACGCCAGCAGCGTCGTGCCACCGGGCTGCGGGGTGAGCACCAGGTGGCTGATCTTCGCGCCCGGGGTGTACGGCTCGTCCTCGTCGTCGTGATCGCCCTCGGCCTCGAAGGTGATTTTCTTACCCGCAGCGAGTGTGAGCGTCACCTCGTCGCACTCGAGCTCGGCCGAGAGGTGGAAATCGCGCTTCTCGCGCGCCTCCCACCACGGCATCGGGTGATAGGCGCCGTCGCGCTTCTTGTCGAACCAGCTGCGGTGCGTGAACTTTCCGAGCAGGGCGTCGAGGGCGTCGGCATCGAGCGAGATGCCCTCGATTGGCAGCGTGAACGCCGGGACTTTGTCGTCGCCGCAGTTGAGCAGGTTGTTGGAAATCTTGCGCAGGAAACCCTGCGCGTCGGTGAGTGCCAGGTTGATCACGGTTTTACCTCGGGTGGTTTGTTGGTTTCACTTGGAACATCGAACGGCTCGCCGTAGACGCGCTCAAACGCCTCGGCGTAGCGGATGGGTTTACGCGTGGCGGGGTCCCGACCGCACACCACGGTGGCGAGCTGCTCGCGCTCGATGACCTGGCGCAAACGCGCCTTGCGCACCTCGGCGGTCGTTTCGCCGGCGAAGATGCCCTCAGGATCGGCGAGCGCCTGGTGCCGCTGCAGGCGCTCAGCGAGTGCGAGCTCCGCCGCGATGCCATGCGCGCGCGTTGGGTGCGTCTGGGAACTCACGCAAGCGCCCCATGCCGATCATCGCGATGCTGACCCTCGAGCTGCCATTCGAGCCACGTCTCGACCGAGCGCCAGTAGGCGGCGGCGAATGACCCGCGGCTGCCCGCGGTCTCGTTGGGACCTGAGGTCAGGTGCGCGAGGTGCGCCTCGAGCTTTGCACGCAGATCCCGGTCGCCAATGGCCTCGCGGGCCGGGACACCAGCGAGTCGCTCGATGTCGGCGGAGTAGCTCTGCGAGACGTACGGGCCCGCGGCCGGCGCCCAGTCCTTCGGGCGCAGCTCGAAGGGCTTCGGGAAGAACTTTCCGCGCTTGGCGTGAAGGCTCGCACAGGCTTTCACCGCCGAGAGACTCACGTCGCGGAGCGCGTTCCAGTACGCCTCGACGAGCACGTCGTCCGGCTTCGGGGTGCGGAAGAGCGCCGCCTGGGTGTCGAGGAGCGTCCGAAAATCGGAAAATTCAAACCGCTGCATGTGTCACCTCGGGCTCGTCGTCGGGAGGCTCCCACCGGCGCTCTGGCTCGGTGGCTCGGGGCAGTTGGGCGATGCGCTGACCGTCGGCGAGCTCGCGCTCGACGATCCCGAGCGCGTACGCGAAGCCCTTGCGGCGCTCGGCCGACGCCCTGCCGGCCTCCGCGAAGTGCGCGAGGGTCGCCCCGCGCCCGATGAGGGCGAGCAGCTTCGGGTGTGCCGGGCTCGGGTCCATGACCCCGACGGATTTCATGGCCACACACACAGCGCCTGCCGTGGTCGGTGTGAACGACGGATCGGGACCGGGTGACGGGGGGGCATGTGGGGGGTTCTGTTCTGTCTCTGTCTCTGCTCTGTCTCTGCTCTGGTCCGTCACCGTGACGTCACCGTGACTTTCTTTCGTCGTCACCAGCCCGTCACTGCGGCGTTTCTTCTCTCTCCACTTCCGCGTGCGAGCGGCGGAAGTATCTGAATCGAATTGCCTTTTTTCCCAACCGACCGGCTGCCAATCTTTGTCGATGAGGCGCACTTCCGTGAGCCTTCGGCGCAGCTCGTCGCGCTCGGGTGCGTCCAATCGGAGGCGCAATGCCACTTTTCGGTCGCGCATTTCGGCGCTGTCGCGCTCGTCGAGCAAGCCGGTTCGCTTGAGTGCGAGGATGCCGATGTAGTACCACCGGTCCCCCGGCGCGAGCAGTAAGAGCTTCGGGTCCTCCAGGATGTCCGTCCAAAGACGGAGCCAGCGCATCTGCGGATCGGCGGTCATGCGCCCTCCTTCGTCAGTAGCTCGATCGCCAGACGCCGGATCTGAGCATCCGAGCGCATGCGCACCTTGGCCGCGTAAAGACGCCAGAGCGCGTGACGGCGCAGCTCGCCGGTCTCCGCGTGGATGCGCTCGAGCAAATGGGCGATATCGCGC
>JAKADE010000040.1 GCA_021820785.1 Pseudomonadota bacterium | reverse complement strand
CGCGGCGCCGGGCGCACTAGGCGAATTGCGGCGCCCGACGCAAGACTTGTTGCGGGGCGGCCGATTGCGCATAGTGCGGCCTCCTTCGGCCGCCCCCTCCCCAACGCTGATGCCGTCCATCGAATCCCGTATTGCCGCGGAACTCGCGGTCCGTCCGCCGCAGGTTCTCGCCGCCGTCGCGCTGCTCGACGGCGGCGCCACCGTCCCGTTCGTCGCCCGCTACCGCAAGGAGGCCACCGGGGGCCTCGATGATGCTCAGCTGCGCACGTTGCAGGAGCGCCTGGTCTATCTGCGCGAGCTCGAGGAGCGGCGCGCGGTCGTGCTGAAGAGCATCGAGGAGCAGGGGAAGCTGACGCCCGAGCTGCGCGCGAACCTCGAGGCTGCCGACACCAAGCAGCGCCTCGAGGACCTGTATCTGCCCTACAAGCCCAAGCGGCGTACCAAGGCGCAGATCGCGCGCGAGGCGGGTCTCGATGTGCTCGCCGCCGCACTGCTCGAGGATCCGCGGCTCGATCCGCAGAGCGAGGCGGCCAAGTACCTGCGCGAGCCGTTCAGCACGGAACAGGGTGAAAACCCGGGTGCCCCGGACACCAAGGCAGCGCTGGAGGGCGCCCGCCAGGTGTTGATGGAGCGCTTCGCGGAGGATGCGGCGCTGGTCGGCGCGCTGCGCGAACATCTGCGCGAGATGGGGTGGGTGGTCGCAAAGATCGAGCCGGGCAAGGAGGAGGCGGGCGCGAAGTTCCGCGACTACTTCGACTACCGCGAGCCGTTCAAGGCGATTCCTTCGCATCGGGCGCTCGCGCTGTTTCGCGGGCGCAAGGAGCAGGTACTGCAGGTCGCTCTGAAGCTGCCCGAGCAGCTCGAGACCGATGGTGCGGCTGCGCCCGCCGCCGAGGTCACGTCCTGCGAGCGCAAGATCGCTGCCCGCTTTGCGATTGCCGATCAGGGACGCCCGGCCGATGCGTGGCTGGCCCAGACGGTGCGCTGGTGCTGGCAGGTGAAGCTGGCCTGGCAGCTCGAGGGCGAGCTGTTCGCGGAACTGCGCGAAAGCGCCGAAACCGAGGCGATCTCCGTGTTCGCGCGCAATCTGCACGACCTGCTGCTCGCCGCGCCGGCCGGTCCGCGCGCCACGATGGGACTCGATCCGGGACTGCGCACCGGAGTGAAAGTCGCGGTCGTAGACCGTACCGGCAAGGTGCTCGAGACCGCAACGGTCTACCCGCACGTGCCGCGCAATGATTGGGAGACGACACTGCAGGTGCTCGCGGCGCTCTGCCGCAAGCATTCGGTCGATCTGATCAGCATCGGCAACGGAACGGCGTCCCGCGAGACGGACCGGCTGGCCGCCGATCTGATCAAGCGTTTTCCCGAACTGAAGCTCACCAAGATCGTCGTATCGGAGGCCGGCGCCTCGGTGTACTCGGCATCCGAGCTCGCATCGCGCGAGCTGCCGGAGCTCGACGTCAGCCTGCGCGGTGCGGTGTCGATTGCGCGCCGCCTGCAGGACCCGCTCGCCGAGCTGGTGAAAATCGATCCGAAATCGATCGGGGTCGGTCAGTACCAGCACGACGTCAACCAGAGCAAACTCGCCCGCTCGCTCGATGCCGTGGTCGAGGACTGCGTCAACGCCGTCGGTGTCGACGTCAACACCGCCTCCCCGGCGCTTCTGGCGCGCATTTCGGGGCTCTCGGCGACGCTGGCCGAGTCCATCGTGCGCCACCGCAACGAGCACGGCGCGTTCGCGAGCCGCGAGGCGCTGCTGGCCGTGCCGCGTTTGGGTGCCAAGACGTTCGAGCAGGCGGCGGGATTCCTGCGCGTCAACGACGGCTCGAACCCGCTCGATCGCTCGGCAGTGCACCCGGAGGCCTATCCGCTCGTCGAACGCATCCTCGGAGATCTGGGCAAGCCGCTCGCCCAGGTGATGGGCGATGCCGGCACGCTGAAGCAGATCGATGCCCACCGGTATACTGATGAGCGCTTCGGTCTGCCGACGGTGCGCGACATCCTGCGCGAGCTCGAGAAGCCCGGCCGCGACCCGCGTCCGGAGTTCAAGACCGCGGTATTCCACGAGGGCGTGGAGGATCTGAAGGATCTCAAGCCCGGCATGCTGCTCGAGGGCGTGGTGACCAACGTCACCAACTTCGGCGCATTCGTCGACATCGGTGTCCACCAGGACGGTCTGGTACACATCTCGATGATGTCGCACCGGTTCGTGAAGGACCCGCGCGAGCTCGTCAAGGCCGGCGACGTGGTCAAGGTCAAAGTGCTGGAGGTCGACCTGCAGCGCCGGCGGGTCGCGCTCACCATGAGGCTCGATGAAGCCCCGTCGCACGAGCGCACCGGGGGCGCGCCGCGGCCGAGCGGGGGAGCGGATCGGAGCCGCGGCAACTCGCGATCCGCATCGCGTGCCCCGGTGGCCCGCGCCGCCGAGCCCGGCGGCAATGGAGTGATGGCCGAGGCGCTGGCGCGCGCGCTGAAGCGCTAGCAGTGCGCGGCGCTGCGCCGCCTTACGCGGGCGGTGCGGCGCACGCACTGCCCTTCAGTGCGCTGAAGTAGTAGTGACGAAAGCGCAGCGTCGCGCGGTCGGTCGGTACCGAGTGGTCGGCTCGCGCCGGCGGGATTTCCGGCGGCTCGGACGATTCGACGATGGCGCGGTCCTCCGCGGCGATGCGCCGGTTGGCCCGGTTGAACAGCCCATCGAGCAGCGGCGAGCGCGCGAAATTGCGCGCCGCGCTGAGCAGGAGTCTGGTGCGCCGTTCAGCCACCGGGATGCAGGCCACTGCCAGCGTCAGCTCACGGCCGGGCACGGGAATGTGCAAGTTCATCTGGTTGGGCCGGCGAAAGTCGAGCATACCGGGCCGTACCTGCCCGTGCAGCGCCGTGCGCACGCGCCATCCCCACTCATGCGGCTCGATCCGCGTCTCGAGACGCTCCCCGAGCAACGCCACGAGGTCCTTGCCGATGCTGCGCCGGTGAACGAAGGGCAGGTGCGGCCAATCGAGCATGTTTTCCATCGCACGGGTCCAGTGCGTGTTCCAGGTCATCTCAATGCCGCTGATCCGGGTGCGGGTGCCGAGCAGTGCCTCATGCACGGACGGGGGCGGCGGTGGCGGATCGCCCAGCGAGGTGTGGATCCAGATCTGGCCTGCGAGCTCAACGGCCGGCACGGCGAGGGCGGTGAGACGCTCGCGGCGCACGTGTGGATTCCAGGGAACCTCGACGCACTGTCCGGAGCGCGCGAAACGCCAGCCGTGAAACGGGCACTGAAGGCAGCCGCCGATCACGGTACCCAGTGAGAGCGCCACGCCCCGGTGCGGACAGCGGTCGAGCAGGGCCGCGGGCGCTCCGTGCGCATCCCGGAACAGCACCAGCGCCGTGCCCGCCACCTCGACGCGCAGGGGGCGGGCGCGCGGCAGCCGCGAGCTGAATGCGACGGGCGTCCAGACGTGGGCGAAGTCCTGGAACACCCGGTTCACCCCGCGTTCGCGATGGGACTTTGGTGTTCGGCCCGGTACTCGGCGATCACCTGCGAGAGCTGCTCGAGGCGGGAGATGAAGCGCACGCCCGGGAGGCGGCGGCGCAGCCGGGCCCAGAGTGCGCCGCCGGCCCAGATTTCGATCCGCTCCGGCAGCCGGTCACGCAGGTCTTCGAGCATCTCGAATGCGACCTTCTGCCGCAGCGCCTCGCTGAAGGACAGCCCGACCACATCCACCCCGTGCAGCCGCGCCGCCTCGCTGATGTCCCAGGCGGGCGTCTGCACGCCTAAAGAGACGCAGCGGATGCCTTCGACCGCCAGACACGCCTGCGCCATCAGCAGTCCCAGCTGGTGCTCCTCGCCCGGCAGCGTCGTCAGCATCACGCTCGGGCCGCGCACCCCGGGGTAGATCGCGCCGATGCCCTGGCGCAGCTGGTGCTGCATCTGTTCGGTGTAGAGGTGCTCCTGGCTGATCGAAAGCTGACCGAGCGACCAGGCCTCGCCGACCTTGAGATTCATCGGCGCCGCGAAATCGATCACGAAGCGTTGCAGTCCGAGCCGCTGCAACGCCAGGGACAGGTGCGAACGCAGCCCGGCCTCGTCGTAGGCTGCGAGAAGCTGCAGCGTCGTCTCGAGCCGCTCGCCGTCTTCCGAGCGGGCGCCCTGGGAGGGCATCCCGCCCTCTTCCGTCGCCCGCGCGAGCAACGCCTCGAGCGGTGCGCCGACCACCTGGCCCGGCCGAAGTCCGCGGTCGAGCAGGCGGCTGATCAGCCGCAGCTTGTGCACCTGGTCCTGCGGATAGAGGCGCTCGCCATGCGCATCGCGCCGCGGGAGCGGAAACCCGTAGCGACGCTCCCAGACCCGCAATGTGTCCTTGGACAGCCCCGTCTCGCGTTCCACGGCGCTGATCGACACATCAGGGAGCTCGGTCGTTGGCACGAATGTCCTAGACAAAAATTGACAGGGTTCGATTTAAAGCCTATTGTTGCAGCGAAAAGTAATTTTGTCCAGGACAAATAAGCCTAGAGGACGCGCCATGAATGCTGTTGCCCGCTCTGTTCTCGCCGATGTTCAAGCCAGCCCCGATACCCGCAACATCCGCATCAACCGGGTGGGCGTGAAAGGCTTGCGGACCCTGCTGCGGGTCCGCCAGGCGGACGGCGGCGAGCAAGCTACGGTGGCCCGGTTGGACATGTCCGTCGGGCTCCCGGGCGAGGTCAAGGGGACGCACATGTCCCGCTTCGTCGAGATCATCGAGACCAATCCGTCCGCGCTCGACCTGCCGGCGCTGCTGGCGCTGCTGCAGCGGATGCTCGCGCGGCTCGGGGCCGACCGTGGCGAGATTGCCGTGGCCTGCACCTACTTCATCCGCAAAGCCGCGCCGGTCTCGGGCGTGGAGAGCCTGCTCGATCACGAAATTCTCATGCGCGCCGTGCATGACCCGCATGGCGGAACGCGAGCGACGCTGCAGGTGTGCGTTCCGGTGACGAGTCTGTGCCCCTGCTCGAAGGAGATTTCCGAATACGGTGCGCACAACCAGCGCTCGCACGTGACCATCGAGGCGCAGCTGAACGCGCCGATGACCATCGAGGAACTGGTGCGCATCGCCGAGGAAGAGGCTTCCTGCGAAGTGTTCGGACTACTGAAGCGGCCCGATGAAAAGTTCGTCACCGAGCGCGCCTACGAAAACCCGAAATTTGCCGAAGACCTCGTGCGCGACATCGCGGTGCGTCTGAACGCCGAGGAGCGCATCACGCGCTACCGCGTGACGGCGGAGAACTTCGAGTCCATCCACAACCACTCCGCGTTTGCCGAAATCGAGCACGAGGCGAACTCGACCGTGGCCGATCGTCTGCGCCTCGCCTGAGCGCGCCGGCACCCCCGTCCCCGGCGGGGGGCACCGCCTGAATACCAGTCGAGCGGACACGGCTGGCGCGCCGCCGAACGGGGGCGTAAGGTAAGCGCGCATGAGGGAGGGGGCACGGACAACATGCGCGCGCGCTCGCACGGCGCCGGGTCGCGATGCGCCGCGTCGCGGCGCCGTCTGCGCTGAGCGAAAGATTCGCGCCGCGACACCTGGCCGCGGCCATCAACGGCGTACCCCTTGGGGACGCGCGTGTGATTTTCGCAATTGAACGGAGCGCAGGTGCCGATGCGTTGGACGACGGAACGCAAGACGCAGCTGGCCTTCGCCTGTGCTTTGGCCTGCGTGGTGCTGATCGGCGTCGTCTCCGTGCTCAGCCTGCAGCGCCTGCGGCGAGATGCGGCCTGGGTCACGCACACCGTCACGGTGCTCGCCGATCTGCGCGAGCTGCAGGATGGCATCGAGACGGCCGAGTCGGACGAACGGGATTTCATCATCACCCAGAGTCCGGCCGATCTGCGCGACTACCGGCACGCCGCGAGTGCCATCGAGAGCGGCTACGGGCGGTTGAAGCGCCAGACGGCCGACAACCCGCGTGAACAACGCCGCCTCGTACTGCTCGCGCCGCTGCTCGCCGCCCGCGTTGCCGCCCTGAGCGACCTGCTCGCGCTGCGGCGCGAACAGGGGTTCCGCGCCGCGCAGCGCCAGCAGGTGCTGGCGCGAGCGCATCGCACGGCCGCCGCCCGGATCGACTGGATCATCGGCCGGATGCGCGCCACCGAGCGGATGTTGCTGGCGGGCCGCGAGGCGACCGCCGCGCAACGTGCGCACCTGACCGAGCAGACCGTCGCGGGGGGTGGCGCACTGGCCTTCATCATCACCGCGCTCGCGCTCTGGGCGCTGCGGCGGGACTTCGCCGGGCGCCGCCGCGCAGAGACCGCGGTGCGCCAGCTGAACGCCGAACTCGAAAACCGTGTCATCCAGCGCACCGATGAGCTGGCCCGTGCCAATGCCTCCGTGCGGGCCAGCGAGCGGCGGTTGCGCGCGTTGGTGAGTACTACCGCGGATGTCGTGTACCAGATCGCACCGGACTGGAGCGAACTGCAGGCCCAGCGCCCGGACCGTGACGGTGGCGCCTCGCCGGTGGCCACCCGGGACTGGCTCGAACGGTTCGTTCATGCCGAGGACCGCGACCGGATGCGTGCTGCCGTGGCCGAGGCACGGCGCACCGGCGGGGTGCTGGAACTCGAGCATCGTGTCCGGCGAAGCGACGGGAGCGTCGGGTGGGTGGTGTCGCGCGCCGTGCCGCTGAAGGACGATGCGGACCGCGTCATCGAGTGGTTCGGCGCCGCGAGCGACGTGACCGAGCGCAAGGAGGCGCGTCTGAAGCTCGAAGCGCAGCTCGCGCGGCTCAGCCTGCTCGGCAGCATCACGCGTGCCATGGGCGAGCGCCAGGACGTGCACAGCATCTTCCAGGTCGTCATCCGGACCCTGGAGGCGCACCTGGCACTCGAATTCTGCTCGATCAGCCGCTACGACAGTGCCGCACACCGCCTGATCGTCGCGCGAGTCGGCGCGCAGAGCGCAGCGCTCGCGCTCGAACTGGCGCTTGGCGAAAATGTCGGCATCGATATCGGTCAGAACGGCCTGTCACGCTGCGTTCAGGGCGAGTTGGTGTACGAGCCGGATCTGGCGACCCTCGATGCGGCGTTCCCGCGCCGCCTGGCGGCCGGCGGCCTCGGATCACTGGTGGCGGCGCCGCTGCGATTCGAGAACCAGGTGTTCGGCGTGCTGCTCGCCGCGCGGCGCGAGCCGCGCAGTTTCTCGAGCGGCGAGTGTGAATTTCTGCGGCAGCTCGCAGAGCACGTCGCACTTGCGGCGCAGCAGACGCAACTGCACGAGGCATTGCAGCGCGCGTACGACGATCTGCGTCAGACGCAGCAGGCGGTGCTGCAGCAGGAGCGGCTGCTCGCCCTCGGCACGATGGCCAGTGGCATCGCGCACGACATCAACAATGCGATCTCGCCCATCATGTTGTATACGGACATGCTGCTCGAGGACCGCGAGATACCGTCCCATGCCCACAAATCGCTGCAGGTGATCCAGCGCGCGGTCGAGCAGGTGGCGCATACCGTGGCGCGCATGCGCGAGTTCTACCGCGTGCGTGAGCCACAACAGCGACTCACACCGGTCGACCTGAATCAACTCGTCGCAGACGTCCTTGATCTGACCCGCGCGCGCTGGAGCGACATGCCGCAGCAGCGCGGTGTCGTGATCGAGCTGCAGACCGAGCTGCAGCCGGAGCTGCCGCGCGTGCCGGGCGTCGCCAGCGAGCTGCGCGATGCGCTCACCAATCTGGTGTTCAATGCCGTCGATGCGATGCCGCAGGGCGGACGCTTGCGGCTGCAGACGCGCCTGCTGACGCCGGTCGCGGGGAGCGGCGGGGCGCGAGGATACGTGCAGCTCTCGGTGGCCGACTCGGGAGTGGGCATGGACGAAGAAACCCGCAGCCGCTGCCTCGAGCCGTTCTACACGACCAAGGGTGAGCGCGGCACCGGTCTCGGGCTGCCGATGGTCTACGGCGCCATGCAGCGGCACGGTGGCGAAATAGAGGTCGCGAGCGTCCCGGGCGAAGGAACGTGCGTGACGCTGAGTTTCCCGGTGATGCGCGATGACGCCGGCAGCGTTACGGGGATCCGTCCCGCCGAGGTGGTCCCGCCCCGTCGCATTCTGCTTGTCGATGACGATCCGATCGTGATGCAGTCGACACGCGAGACGCTGAGCGCCGACGGTCATGCCGTCGATACCGCCGACGGAGGGCAGGCAGGCATAGACGCATTCCGCCGCGCGCTCGGTGCGGGGGAACCCTACGAAGTCGTCATCACGGACCTCGGCATGCCGCAGGTCGATGGTCGTCAGGTCGCCGCGGCCGTCAAGGGCGCCCATCCGCAGACGCTCGTCCTGCTTCTGACCGGGTGGGGGCGGCGGCTGGTGGAGGAAGGGGAGATTCCTCCGCACGTCGACCGGGTGCTGACCAAGCCGCCACGGCTGCACGAGCTGCGCGCGGCACTGGTGCCGTCCGGCGATGCGCCGCCAGCCTGAGCGGCTAGACGTTCAGGGCCGGCCGCCCGAAAAGATAGCCCTGCAGCAGATCAACTCCGAGCCGGCGAGCAGTCGTGGCTTCAGCCTCCGTCTCGATGCCCTCGAGCACCACACGGCTGCCGGTGGCCTGTGCGAAGCGGGTAAGCAGCTCGACCAGGCGCTGCTTGCGCTCCTCGCGGTCGATGTTGCGCACGATGCTCATGTCGACTTTCAGGAACGCCGGTTGCAGTTCTGCCAGTACGGCAAGTGAATTGTATCCGGAACCCAGATCGTCGATCGCGATGCGGAAGCCGGCCTGCGAGAGCCAGAGGATGGCAGCTCTCCAGTCAGTCTCCTCCAGCAGGTTGCTGCGCTCGGTGATTTCGATTACCAGCCGATCCGCGGCCGCGCGCAGCGGCTCGAAGCGGCGCTTCACGGCGGGCAGGTCTGTCAGCTCGCGCGGGTGGGCGTTGATGAACAGCAGCAGCCCCTGTGGAAGCTTGTTCAGCCAGTCCGCCGCGGCGAGTGCGATCCAGTCGGCGAGCGGGCCGAGCATGTCGTGTGTCTCGGCGGCCCCCAGCACCCGCAGCGGCGTGTTGAGTGTGGGATGGCGGCTGCGCAACAGCGCCTCGTAGCCGTGCAGGGTGCCGCTGCCGGCCTCGACGAGCGGCTGCACGGCGAGCTGCAGCATGCAGCTGCCGAGGCATGCGTCGAGTTCGCGACGCTGCTGTTCCAACACATCCTGCTGGGCGCGTCCGTAGATCTGCTCGAGCCGGCAGCGCTCGGCGAGGGCTTCCTCCAGCACGTTGAACAGCGCCTCGAGCCGAAACGGCTTGGCGACCAGACGGGAGACTTCGCCGCGGTTGACCGCGCCCATGACGACCGGAAGATCCAGGGCGCCTGACATCAGTACGCGCACGCAGCGCGGCTGCGCCATTCGCAGCTGTCGCAGAATTTCGAGCCCATCGGGCGGCGGGAGCTGGTAGTCGACGATCGCAGCTTCGTAATGGTCCGCCGAAATGCGACGCAGCGCCTCGGCACCGTCAGCGGCTTCCTCGACGTCACAGCCCCTGTGCTCCATCGCGGCCCGCAGGACCGAACGGAGGTTGTTGTCGTCATCGACGACCAGAACGCGCATGCTGCTCTCCTAGTCCGTCGCCGTCCATCATCTGAAACTTATAGGCGCGGGCCCCCGCAGGCGTCAAATTTGGACGCCCGCAGCCGTGATCCCGGTCGCGCTATCGTCCCTGCCGGCCCGCGCACCTCAGGCGCTGGTAGACATAAATACGCCGGATTTGCGGTTGAACAAGGCTGTGAGCAGCACGGCTCGTACCAGGCAGCCCTTGTCGCTCGGTTGGGTCTTGATGACATGGGCGACCATGTCGATGCCGAGTGCTTCGATGCGGATGTTGCGCCCGGTGCGCAGGGCAACGGCGGTGTACAGGCTGACTCCGGTCGCCGAAAGGTCGCGCAGCACCGCCGAGATCGGGGCTGCGTCGGGCGCAGCGTGCACGGTGACGCGGTTGTTCTTCTCCACGCGCGGCGCGGAGCGTCGGCCGAACGGCTCACGGCTGCGGGTCAGTTCGAAGGCCACGGGTGCGAGCGGGCTCGCGCAGCGGCGGCAGCGGGTGTCTGCCTCGATGCGTGCCGGGACGGGCGCGGCGCAAAACGGGCACGTGCCCGCCGTGTTCGCCACGGTCCGGCGCACCTCGCCGTCGCTGGGACGGTCGCGGGAGGACAGAGGGCGGCGGCGGCTCTCGTCGTAGGCTTTGCGTTTGATGGGGTCGCGCAGGACCTGATAAGCGTGGTTGATGCGTGCGGCCGCCTCGGTATTGCCCCCAAGGTCCGGGTGGGCCCGCAGCTGGCTCATCAGGCAGCGGTATACCGCCGTGATCACCTCGGGCGGGGCCTCGGGCTGAACGTACAGGATCCGGTACAGATTGCGTCGTTCGTGCGTCATTCGGCATTAAATCGGCTGCCGTGCCCGGGACTTAAGACCGGTGCCCGAACATCCCCGGGGTGCGGCTGCCTTGGGGCCGCAGCCCGCCGGCCGGCCGCCACCGTCGAAAAATAACTATCGCACAGAAAGCGCCGTGCGGGGCGTGTCCCGGTGGCGCCGATCGCATATTCTTGCCGGATAGCCTGCGGGGCGGGCTGAGGCTGCCTCGGGGGAGGCGCAGGACTCGGCCCTCATCCAGAACCAGAGACGGAGTGCACCATGACCACGAGCGCCGCAGAACGCTTCAACGGCAAGGTCGTGCTGATCACCGGGGCATCCTCGGGCATCGGCGAGGAGATGGCGCTGCAACTGTCGCGCGCAGGGGCACGCCTGGCGCTCGCGGCGCGGCGCACCGACCGGCTCCAGCAGCTGCATGGGCAGATCCTCGCCGCCGGCGGCGCCGAGCCTCTGATCATCGCCTGCGACGTCACGCGTGATGAAGATCCGTCGCGCGCCGTGGCCGAAACGATCGCGCGCTGGGGCCGACTCGACATCGTCATCGCCAACGCCGGCTTCGGCGTGGTCGGCGCCTTCGCGCAGCTGTCGCTCGAAGACTATCGGCGGCAATTCGAAACGAATGTATTCGGCGTGTTGCGTACGCTGCAGGCCGCGCTGCCGGCGATACTCGAATCGCACGGCCAGCTCGTCCTGCTCGGCAGCGTGGCCGGGTGGACCGCCTCGCCCGGGACCTCGCCCTACGCGATGAGCAAGTTCGCCGTGCGCGCGCTCGCCAACGCGATCACCCCCGAGCTGGCGCTGCACGGGGTGCGCGTGACGCTGATCAGTCCGGGGTTCGTCGAGAGCGACATCCGCCGCGTCGACAACCAGGGGCGTCTGCATGCCGAGGCGGCCGAGCCCATTCCGCGCTGGCTGGTGATGGCGCGCAGTGAGGCGGTGCGGACCATGCTGCACGCCATCGCGCGAGGGCAGCGCGAAGTGATCATCACGGGGCATGGCAAGGTGTTCGTCTTTCTGGAACGATTCTTCCCGTGGGTGCTGCGTGCCGCGGCGCGTCGCATGGCCGCCACGCGCGGCGGGTACCGGACGGAGCCGAAAGCCGAGTGAGCCGGACCGCGCGGCTGTTCGAGCTCCTCGATGCGCTGCGCGCGCACCGGCGGCCGGTCACGGCCGCGCGGCTCGCCGAGGGGCTCTCGGTGTCGGTGCGCACCGTTTACCGCGACGTCCAGACGCTTATCGGGCTCGGCGCGCCGATCGACGGTGGGGCCGGGCTGGGCTACGTGATGCGCGCCGGCTTCTTTCTGCCCCCTTTGATGTTCAGCGAGGAGGAGCTCGAGGCGCTGGTGCTCGGGGCGCGCTGGGTGCGCGAGCAGGGGGACGCCGGCCTTGTCCGGGCTGGCGAGTCGGCGCTGGCGAAAATCGCCACGGCCTCGCCGCGCGACCTGCGCGAACGGATCGCCGAGACCGGGCTGTGGGCGCCACGCAGGGGAGCCGATGTCGGCGGGGGCGCTCCGCTCGGCGCGCTGCGCGAGGCGATCCGCCGCGAGCGTAAATTGCGGTTCCGATACGTGGACGCCACTGGCGCGGCGAGTGAGCGGCAGGTCTGGCCGATCGCGCTCGCCTTCTTCGAAGGGGCGCGAGTCCTGGCGGCCTGGTGCGAGTTGCGCGGGGATTTTCGTCACTTCCGCGCCGATCGGATCGAGCAGCTCGATCCGCTGAGTGAGCCTTACCCGCGGCCGCGGCGCGAACTCGTGACGCAGTGGCGCGCGCAGCTGCGCCAGCGCGCCCCGAGGGGTCCAGAGGGCTGCTGACGGAATCTGTCAGCGTCTGATCGCATCCTTGAGCTCCGTTTCTGCAAACCAAACGAGTGCTCCGATGCGTCTCTATCACCACCCTCTTGCGTTCAATGCCCGCCGTGCCGTCATGGCCGCCCTCGAACTCGACGTGCCCGTCGAGTTCATCGTCGTCGATCTGAAGAACGGCGAGCAGCGCCAGCCGCCGTTCCTGCGACTCAATCCCAACCACCGCGTGCCGGTCCTCGAGGATGGAGAGTTCCTGCTGTGGGAATCGCACGCCATCATGCAGTACCTCGCCGAGCTCACTCCGGGGCAGCAGCTGTATCCGTCGCAGCCGCAGCCGCGGGCCGACGTCAACCGCTGGCTGTTCTGGAGCGCCTACCATTTCTCTCCGGCCGTGCGCGACCTGTATTTCGAGCGTGTGATCAAGTCCCTGCTCGGGCGAGGCGCACCCGACCCGGGCGTGATCGAGCGCGCCGAACTGCAGATCCGAGAGCTCGCTGCCGTACTCGATCAGCACCTCGCGCAGCGGCAGTGGCTGAGCGGGACGCGTCTGACGCTGGCCGATCTGGCGATCGCCGCGCCGTTGGGCGTCTGGGCGGCCGCCCAGTTGCCGATC
>JAKADE010000742.1 GCA_021820785.1 Pseudomonadota bacterium | reverse complement strand
CCGCGCTCGAAACGGCCGCGTGCGGACATGACGCCGGCCGGCAACAGACTGCTGCCGGCGAGCAGCGCGCGCAGGGCGCCCTGATCGACGGTCACGGCCCCGGCCGGACGCAGCGTTCCGGCGATCCACTGTTTGCGGGCGGCCGCCGGGCTCGCCGCGGGCAGGAACCAGGTGCAGCGCTCGCCCTCCTCCAGCCGTCGCACCGGATGCAGCGGTCGGCCGGCCGCCACGCACATGTGACAACCGGCGGCGACCGCGATCCGCGCCGCCAAGAGCTTCGTGGCCATGCCGCCGGTGCCGAACTCCGAGGCCGAACCCCCGCCCATGGCCTCGATCTCGGGCGTCAGGTGTGGCACCTCGTGGATGAAGCGCGCGTCGGGATCGCGATTCGGATCGGCGCTGTAGAGACCATCGACGTCCGAGAGCAGCACCAGACAGTCGGCCGCCGTCATCTGCGCCACACGCGCGGCGAGACGATCATTGTCGCCGTAGCGGATCTCCGCCGTGGCCACCGTGTCGTTCTCATTGATGACCGGCAGGGCGCCGAGCGACAGCAGGGTCTCGAGCGTGGCGCGCGCGTTGAGGTAGCGCCGGCGCCGCTCACTGTCCTCGAGCGTGAGCAGAACCTGGGCGACCGCCACCTGCCGGCGCTCGAGCATCTCCCGGTAGGCATGCGCCAGGCGGATCTGCCCCACGGCCGCGGCGGCCTGGCTTTCCTCCAGGCGCAGCGGCCCCTTGGCGAGCGACAGTTCGCGGCGGCCGAGCGCGACGGCCCCGGAGGACACCAGGATGACCTGCTGCCCGCGCTCGCGCAGACGCAGCAGATCATCGACCAGCGTCTCGAGCCAGGCCTGGTTGATCCGCCCGGTCTGTGCTTCGACCAGCAACGCCGAACCGACCTTGACCACGACGCGGCGCGCCGTCGCCAGCGGGGAGCGGGTTGCGGTTTTAACGGACATGAGAAAACTATACGTGGCGCGCATGATCCGCGCGAGTACAAACCGAGGCCGCGTTGCTCCCGGCCAGCGCAACCCCTAAACTTGCGCGGCCGCCAAGTCAGAGGATCCCATCGGTGAGCAGAGATTACGAACCGGTCCCCGGCAAATGGTACGAGGACCTTGAGGAAGAGGAATCATTCCGCGTGCTCAAAGTGGACGAGGACGCCGAGCTGGTCGAGATCGAGCATCTCGACGGAGAGATTGAGGAGATTGATCTGGAAACCTGGCACGAGATGGATCTCGAGCCGACCGAGGAGCCCGAGGGCTGGGCCGAGTCCGAGGAGGAGGAAGAGGACGAAGACGAGGACGATGAAGATTGGGACGAGGACGAGGACGACGAAGACGAGGATGACGAGGACGATTGGGACGAAGACGAAGAAGACGAGCGCGACGAATATTGAGTCGCGCCGTCGTATCGTCGAGCCGTTCTCATCCCGCCCGTGCATCGGTGCCGCGGTGAACGGCGCCGCTGAACGAGCCGGGCCGGTCCGCGCCGCCGGACGGCCGCGCGCATGAGCCACGACGCCGCCGCGAGCTGGCGCCACGAGAAGGAATCGGCCTGGCTGTACCGGCGGGTCGCGGCGGCCGAACCCGATACCCGCCATCGCCAGCTGTTCGAACAGCTGGCCGGTGCCGCCGAGGAGCAGGCGGGCCACTGGGAAGAGGCGCTGCGGCGCGAGCGCGCCGCCGCGCCCGAGTTCCGGCCCTCGACCCGTGCGCGGATCGTCGCGGCCCTGGTCGACTGGCTCGGACCGCGCGCTCTGCGCTCGGTGCTGGCGGCGATGAAGTTGCGCGGACTGTCGGTCTACAGCGGACCGGCCGTCGCCGGCCACGACATGCCCACCGCGCTCTCGGAGGTCGGCGCCCGCCATCGTGGCGGTCTCGGCGGCAACCTGCGCGCGACGGTGTTCGGCATCAACGACGGACTGCTCGCCAATGCCAGTCTGGTGATGGGCATCGCCGGCGCCGGCAGCAGCCCGCGCCTGGTGTTGATCACAGGCCTCGCCGGACTGCTCTCCGGCGCTCTGTCGATGGCGGCCGGGGAGTATGTCTCGGTGCGCTCGCAGCGCGAGATGTACGAGTATCAGATCGCACTGGAGCGCGCTGAAATCGCCGAATACCCCGAAGAGGAGGCCGAGGAGCTGGCCCTGATCTACGCCGCCCGCGGCATGCCGCTCGCGCAGGCCCGAGACGTCAGCCAGACGCTCCTGGCGCGTCCGGAGCATGCGCTCGATGTGCTGGCGCGCGAGGAGCTCGGCCTCTCTCCGGAGCTGCTCGGCTCGCCGTGGGGCGCCGCGGCGGCGTCGTTTCTCGCCTTTGCCGTTGGCGCCACCGTGCCGCTGCTGCCGTTCCTCGCCGGCAGTGCCGGGGTGCGCGCGATCGTGATCACCGCCGGTCTCACCGGCGCAACCCTGTTCGCCGTCGGTCTGGCGATCAGCCTGTTCACCGGCCGCCATGCGTTGCGCGGCGCGCTGCGCATGGTGCTCATCGGCGGCGCAGCCGGG
>JAKADE010000741.1 GCA_021820785.1 Pseudomonadota bacterium | reverse complement strand
GCGCTGGTGGTGAACCGCCCGCGCGGGCTGCGCGACATGAACGAGAAGGTCTACACGGCCTGGTTCCCGCAGTGCTGCGCCCCGACCCTGATCACCCGCGACATGGGCGACATGGCGGCCTTCCTCACCGAGCATGGCAAGATCGTCTGCAAGCCGCTGCACGGCATGGGCGGACGCTCGATTTTCGTGCTCGAGGCGCAAGACAAGAACCGCAACGTGGTGTTCGAGACGCTCACCGATTACGGCCAGCGCTTCGCGATCGCGCAGCGCTATCTCCCGGAGATCGCCACCGGGGGGGACACCCGCGTGCTGCTGATCGACGGGCAGCCGCTGCCCTATGCACTCGCGCGTATCCCGCTGCCGCACGACAACCGCGGCAACCTCGCCGCCGGCGCGCGCGCCGAAGTCCGCGAGCTGAGCGAGCGGGAGCGGTGGCTCGCCGGTGAGATCGGCCCGGCGCTCTCCGCCGCCGGCATGCTGTTCGTCGGTCTCGATGTGATCGGCGGGTTCGTCACGGAGATCAACGTCACCAGCCCGACGGGCATCCGCGAAATCGAAAAGAAACACCCGATCGACATCGGCGGACGGCTGATGGCGGCGATCGAGCAGCGCCTGGCGCGCCCCGGGCGCTGACCGTGCGCCGATGAGCCTGCAGAGCGCTTCAGCCCAAGCCGCCCGTACCCCGCGCGAGCGGCTGATGGCGATGCTGTTCCTGGCCGCCTTGCTGCACGGGCTGCTCATTCTCGGGGTGACGTTCAACAGCCCGCTCGCCGCAGGACGAGGTGCGCCCGGATTGCGGGTGCTGCTGGTCTCGGACCAGCTGCCGAGTGCCGCGCACAACCCCAAGGCGGCCTACCTCGCGCAGCGTACGCAGCTCGGCTCGGGCAACACCCGCCGCGACGTGCAGCCGAACACCCCGGCACGGCGCATCGGGGTGCCGGCGAGCGCCTCGGACGGCCGGCACCGTTCGGCCCCACCGGGCCGCCCGGCGCAGGGCGGGGCCGAACGGGTGCTGACCACGACGGCCTGGAGCACTCGCGTCACCTACCGCGTGAGCAGCGCGCCCGGATCGTTCGCCGGCACGCTTGCCGCGGGCGCCGATGGTGCGCTCGGGACGAGCGCCGGCGGGCCGGTGCACCTCAGTGGCCCGAAGCGCGCGCTGTGGGTCAGTCCCGACACGCGCTCGGCGATCGTGGCGCCCTACCTGGTGGCCTGGCGCCGCAAGGTCGAGCGGATCGGCACGCTGAACTTCCCCGTGGCCGCCCGTGAAACCGCGCATGCCAACCCGGTGATCGAGGTCGCCATCGACGCCGATGGCCGGCTGGTCCGCGCGGTGATCCGCCGCTCGAGCGGTGACCCCGCACTCGATCAGGCGGCACTCGCGATCTTGCGCCTGGCGAGCCCCTTCGAACCGTTCCCGCCAAACCTCGCGCAGCGCTACCGTATGCTGCGCTTCACCTACGAGTGGCAGTTCGAGGGCGGCCGGATGCGCGGCTCGGTGCGCATGCCTTGAGCCGCACGCCTGCCGTCCCCATACTGCAGACATGAGTCAGCAGAGCAGCAAGCCGGGCCGGGGTGCGGCGCCTGAGGTCGAGGGCGGGCGGCACAGCGCGGCCGGGAGTACGCGCCGCACGGCACCGGGTGAGGCCGGCGGCTTTGCCAATCTCACCAATCACCTGCTGATCGCCATGCCCTCGCTGGCCGATCCGAACTTCTCCCAGACCGTGGTGCTCATCTGCGAGCACACCGAGCGCAGCGCGCTCGGGATTGTGTTGAACAAGCCCCTGCCGATGCACCTTGCGGACGTCTTCTCGCAGATGCAGCTGACGGCCTCGAGCGAGCGGGTCGCGGAGCAGCCCGTGCTGCGCGGCGGTCCGGTGCACACCGATCGCGGCTTCGTGCTGCACCGTCCAGGCGGGCACTGGGACCACACGCATCGGGTGTCCGAGACCATCCAGGTGACCACCTCGCGCGACGTGCTGGCGGCGATGGCCCGGGGCGAGGGTCCCGAGGACGCCTTCATCGCCCTCGGCTATGCGGGCTGGGATTCCGGGCAGCTCGAGCGCGAGATCCTGCAGAACGCATGGCTGTCGGTGCCGTTCGATGCCCGCGTGGTGTTCGAACTGCCCTTCGAGCAGCGCTGGAGCGGAGCCTGGGACCTGCTCGGCATCAGCGTCGGTCAGCTCAGCCCGACCGCCGGACATGCCTGAACCGATCCTGCGCGTCCTCGCCTTCGACTTCGGATTCAGACGCATCGGCATGGCCACCGGCGATACCCTCACCGGCCGCGCCGCGCCGCGGCCCGCCGCCGCGGCGCGTGAGGGCACCCCGGACTGGGACTCGATCGGTCGCGAGATGCGCGCGTTCAATCCCGACCGTGCGGTGGTCGGCGCCCCGTATAATGCCGACGGCACCGCCGGTGCTCTGCTGCCGCACGCGCGGCGCTTCGCCGAAGAGCTCAAGCGTCGCTTTGCGCTGCCCGTGAGCCTGATCGATGAGCGCTTC
>JAKADE010000740.1 GCA_021820785.1 Pseudomonadota bacterium | reverse complement strand
AGTTGCGGCTGGCGCGGACAGGCGTTCGTCATCGAACTGCAGCCGCTGCTCGGGCCGAAGCTGAGCGAGCAGTTCGCGATCGCCCCGGGGGGCGAGCTGGTCATGACGCTGCACCTGTCCGGCCAGGGCGTCGACGTCAGTCTGGTGCGCCGTTACCGGCGCACGACGCAGGGTCCGCCACAGACGCTGCTGCCGACCAGCGACTGAGGCCAAGCCCCCCCTCAGCCTGCGAATTCGTTTCGCAGGAGTCCCGGCAGGGCCGCACCCCGAGGAGCCAAGGTCACGGAATTTCAGGAATCCTGCGACCGGGTGGGCCGTAAAGCCGTCGAGCAGGGTCTGACGGAGAAGAGGCTCGCAGCGCTGCTCACCAACGACGACGCCCCTCAAGCCCCAGGGCATCGTCGCGGATACCCACTGCTGGGTCAGCCGGCTCCTGCTCCCGGACTCGGGGCCGGTCAACACTGTGCGCAGGTCGGTGTTGAAGAAAGCCTCAGACAACCCGGTACGGGCAAGAGACCGGGAAGTCACAGGGGGGATCGGCATCAATCAAGAAACCGACTTCTGGAACACGCAAGTCGTTGATTTGAGAAGGGCAGGACGACGTTCCGGGATTTAGCCTTGTCCGACGACAGCTGCATCGCGTCCAGCGACCGCGCCGCAAACTACCGTGATGTGCTAAGATGTGTACATTCCACTACAACGAGCCCACCTTCATGTCTTCCACCACCATCACTGTTCGTCTCGAGGAGGAGGTCAAGGATCGGCTCGCTCGACTCGCCGAGTCGACGCAGCGCAGCAAGTCGTTCCTCGCTTCGGAGGCGATTTTGGAATTTATCGAGAACAACGAATGGCAGATCGCCGAGACGCGCGCCGCGCTCAAGGAGGCCGACGAGGGCGACTTCGCCAACGACCGTGAGGTGGAGCGACTCCGGAAGAAATGGCAGCGGAATGCGGATTAGGTGGCTGCGCAAAGCGCTGCTTAACATCGACGAGGAAGCCACCTATATCGCGGCCGACGACGAGGCCGCGGCACGATTGGTCGTCGGCCGAATCTTTGCGGCCGTCGAGCAGCTCAGCGAACATCCAGGTGCCGGCCGACCCGGCCGCGTCCCCGGCACCCGCGAGCTCGTGGTACGAAATACGCGGTACATCCTCCCTTACCGCGTTCGTGGCGACAGGATAGAGGTCCTGCGCTTGTTTCACGCATCGCGCCGGCCACCGAAGCGGTGGTAGCGCACCGTCGAGGAGCCGATCAGGGGGCCCTTTGTGAGACGGACAGCCCCGGGAGTGCGGCGTGTGTCACTGGCTTTCACGCCAGCGCGAACGCCCAGGCGATCGCCATGATCAGCGTGGCGGCGAGCCCGGGCAGCCACTGCGGCACGCGCTCCAGCCGCCGGTCGATCGGCGGCCAGGCGGCCGCCCAGCCGAGCAGGACTCCGAAGGTGAACCCGAGCAGGTGCGCCGTGACGTCAGTGTGCTTGCCGGCCGTGCCGAGCCAGCCGAGCAGCACCACGCCGGCCCCGAGCGGCACCCAGCGGCGCAGCCAGCTCGGGTGCGCCCCGCGCTCGGTCCACCAGGTGTGTGCGGCCATCATGCCAAGGGCCGTGAACACCGCGGTCGACGCCCCGACGGAGCGGTACCACGGAGGTCCCACCAGCCCCTCCACCAGGTTGGCCAGTCCGCCGCCGACGACGATCAGGAACCAGGCGGTTCCGACACCGAGCTGCTGACCGGCGAGGTAGCCGAACCACAGGCCCGCCAGCAGGTTGCCCGCCAGATGCGGTCCACTCATGTGCAGCGTCAGACAGGTCCAGGCGCGCCACCACTGCCCGGCACGCACCGGTGCCCCGTGCAGCTCGCCGCGGTTGAACGCATCGAGCCGCACCAGCCCGTTCGAGAGCACGTACGCCACCCCGAGCAGCCACAGCGCATAGCCGACGCAGCCGATCCACGCATTGCGGAACAAGCGTCGCGGCGGTGGCGGGGGTAACGGTCGGCGCGGAGGATTTTCCTGCTCGTACAGCTGCAGATGCGCCGTGGCCCGCTCAACGTCCCCTGCGGCCACCTGCAGCACGCATCCGCGTGAAAGCGCCACGACCTCGCTCGCGATGCCGACCGCCGCGAGCACGAGTGCGCGCTCTTCGCAGTCCCGTCGCCGCCGGGCGCGATACACCTCGACCTCCGGTTCGCTGCCGGCCTCCGTCGCCGCGTGCGCCGAGGAGGGGGCGCTGAGTTCGTCCATGAGACCATCATCGCATACCCCCCCGGTGGGCAAAACCGCCCCTCCGGCAGAGTCCCGCGTACGCACCAGCTCGCCGGGTCTTTCGGCGCCACCCCGCCGCCCGACTTCCCCGCGGGGGCGCAGCCGGAGACACTTCTACGTATGGCCGCCGCCGTCGGCATGGGCCATCATCATCGCGGGCCGTCATGTGCGGCCGCCGGACCCCTGCCACGATGCGCCCACTCGACTTCGATCCCGATCTGCTGCGACGCTACGACCGCCCGGG
>JAKADE010000739.1 GCA_021820785.1 Pseudomonadota bacterium | reverse complement strand
TCTCACCGGTGTACCTGCGCAGCGGTTACGGTCCGCCTGAGCACGAACCCCGCCAGCACGCGCAGCGTGCGTGAGTGTGCACCGAGGGCCCGGTAGAGCACGAACATCGCATGCCCGGCCCCGGGTGAGCGGGCCCCCACCGAGCCGACATAGGCGTGCCCCATGAGCCGCATGACGAAGAAGATCCGGTCGTAAGGGTGATAGCCGTACGCGCCCCGAGTGCGCGGTTGACGCATCGCCGAGCGCACGCGTGCGAGGAGTCTGCGATCACGCTCGCTCCCTTGAGCATCAGGGGGAAACGTCGGCACCTCGCCGCTGCCAGAGCCCAATGCCTCGAGTTGACGCTGTCGCCACGCGCGGTACTGCTGCGCTCGCACAAGCGCCTGCGCACGTGCCGCAGCGCACACTCGACGCTGCGTGCTGCAGAACGTTTTCGTAATGTCATACTGAAGGGTCAGTTGCACCCCGATGGCGCACGAGCGCCCCCAACCGTTTGCGTGCCAGCGGGTAATGTGAACCGAACGTTGCCCGGGAACGCCAACGTCTCTTGGCGGATATTGGAGATAGGCCGGTTTATCCAGCACCGTCGCGAGCGTACCGAGGCGTCCATCCCGGCCACACGGCGCCTGCGAACCGGACGGCGGGCGCACCACGTGCACCGCCCCTCGACGTCCGACCCGAACGAACAGCAGCACCTGGCAGGCAGCGGAACCGGCGATGGCCTGCGCCATGAAAAGCGACGTTCCAGGCAGATGCATCACGGTCACGGATGTGCTGTTCCACGGCAGCGCCACACCGTAGTCGGCGTACGCGTTCCACAGCGGCGCAATCCGCGGGGACCACCGCTGATCCCGAGTCGTGTCGGTTTGTGGAATCAACACCCCCAGGAGGGGGGAGGATGCGGGCCATAATCCTGCTGCAATCACGTTGGCTGGCAGCCCTCGCCAGCGCGCCGCGAGGCGCTCACAGATCGATGACGGGCCGGACGGACGCCCGGTGGGATGCCCTGCGCCGGAATTTGCGGCCACAGCGGCCGGTAGCGCCGAGACCCGCGCGGCGAGCAGCGCCAGTGCCAGGGCATGCACGCGGGGTACTCTGCGACGGCGCGACCGATGCGCACCGAGATTCGCGCTGCGCACGCTCGAAGCGCCCGCACCGTTCACCATACGATGCCGTCGCGCCTGCATCTGTCCAGGGGTCTTCGAGTGCGCCGCGACGACGATCGCTCGAGGTGCCGGTCGCAGCGCCGCTGATCCGCGATGCTTCCGGGCTCGATGGCGCCAGCGCCGCGAGCAGGGGTCTTGCTCGTTTCCTTGTCCACAAGGAAAGAACATACCCGTTCTTTCCATTCGCACAAGGAAAGGATCGGCGCAGCCGCCCGGGCGTGCCGCCGGCGCCTAGCGGCCCTCGGAGTCGACCGTGACTGCAGTGAGAACCTTCAGCGCATCGACGGTCGCGGACACGTCGTGAACCCTGAGGATCTGGGCACCGTTCTGGGCGGCAATCAGCGCCGCAGCGACACTGCCGTGCACGCGCGCCCGGGGCGGCCTGCCGGTGAGAGTCCCGATCATCGACTTGCGCGAGAGGCCCGCCAGCAGCGGCAGACCCTCGATGCGCAGCGCCTCGAGGCGGCGCAGCAGCGTGAGATTGTGCTCGAGCGTCTTGCCGAACCCGAAGCCCGGATCGAGCACGATGCGCGCATCGGCAATGCCGGCAGCGCGGCAGGCGCTCACCCGTTCCGCGAGGAACGCGCGCACTTCGCCCACTACGTCATCGTAGTGCGGCGCGTGCTGCATGGTGCGTGGCTCGCCCTGCATGTGCATCAGGCACACGGCACAGCCGGATGCTGCGGCCGCCTCGAGCGCCCCCGGTGCGCGCAGCGCATTGACGTCGTTGATCAGATCGACGCCCGCGGCGGCCGCGGCGCGCATCACCTCGGGCTTGCTGGTATCGATCGAGAGGATCGCGCGGGTGCGGGGGCGCAACCGCTCGAGCACCGGCAGCACCCGCCGGATTTCTTCCTGCTCGGTCACCGGCGCCGCCCCGGGCCGGGTCGACTCCCCGCCGAGATCGAGGATCGCCGCACCCTCGGCATCGAGCGTCAGCGCCCGCTCGAGCGCCTGTGCCGGCTCGAGATAGCGACCCCCGTCGGAAAATGAGTCGGGCGTGAGATTCACGACCCCCATCACGAGCGGACGCTCCAGCAGGAGCGTCCGTTCGCCGCAGCGCAGCTGCGTGATCACCGTGTGTGCTCGCGCCCGGCGCGGCTCCGCTCGGTAGGCCTCAGGCCGCCGGCGAGCCGAGCGGTGCGCCCGGAAGCGGCCCCGGCGGCATCGGCGGGCGATGCGAGATCGAATCGTCCCAGCCGCTCGGGGGCTTCGGCGTGCGGCCGGCCATGATGTCCTTGAGCTGCTCGTCCTCGATGGTCTCGTACTTGATCAGCGCTTCGGCCATCGTATGCAGCTTGTCGAGCGCCGCGGTCAGGATCTCCCGCGCCCGCTTGTAATTGCC
>JAKADE010000738.1 GCA_021820785.1 Pseudomonadota bacterium | reverse complement strand
ACGCAGATCTTTCACGAAGGGCTTCCTCATCGGGGCGGGGTGCTCGGTCGGTGCGGTGAGCCGAACGGTACGACAGGGGCGCCCGCCGGAGCGCTCGGGGCGCCCGGCGGTGCAGTGGTGAGCGTCTGGGCGGCCTGCTCGACCTGGGCCAGGTCGAGCGTGAGCACGTGGCGGGTGCCGTTGCGCAGCACGGTGACCGTCGCCTCGCTCGAGGAGCCCAGGGTGTTGAAGATCTGCTGATCCTGACTGGGGTCGGTGAGCGGCGTGCCGTTGATCGCGAGCACCAGGTCGCCGGGCTGCAGGCCCAGACGCGCAAAGGCCGCCGGGTTGCTGCCCGGGTAGACGCGGTACCCGAGCGTGTGCCCGCCGGAGAACACCGGCTCGGGCCGCAGCAGCTCGGCGAGCATGCCGGGACGCTTCTGCACCAGTGCACGCATGCGGGCGGCGAACTGCGGCGCACTGGTCTCCTCGGGCGGCAGCGCTGCGGCGCTCGGTGGCGGGCCTGCGGCGAGCGACTGCTGCGGCAGCGCCAGGGAACGCAACGTGCCGTGCTGGCGCAGCAGCACCTTGCGCGAGAGGACTGCCGCGAGGGTCGCCCCGCCGGGAATGCTATCGCCGACCGCGTACACCCGGGCGCTCTGCGGGCTGGGGCCGAGGATGGCCAGGCCCCGCTCGGGCGTGCTGCCGGCGATCACGCCGGTGAGCACCAGCGGCAGGCGGGTCTGGGGAGCATCGCCGGTGAGCGGCTCGGCGCCCTGCGGGGCAATGCCGAACAGGTGGGCCGCGAGGATGCCGGCGACATCCGGGGCGCTGGCGTGCGGATGCCAGGGGCGCAGCGGCGCAGGCCCCGCGCTGTCCCCGCCGGCCAGGTCGCTCACCACCAGTGCCGCCTGGCCGGCCAGCGCGAGCGCCAGGACGCCGACCAGCACGCCCGGTGCGCGGTTGACGAGCAGCCCGCGCCAGCGATCACTGGATCGCAGGCCTTCCAGCCAGGACGGGCTGTTCATGGGTGCTTCGGCATGCTCTTTGGCGTATGGACCGGCAGACGCCCACTTCGTGCGGCGGCGGCAGTAGCGGAATGATACGGGGCGCGCGGTTGCGCTCACAAGCGCTTGTTTCTCTTTGAGACCTCGGTCGCGCGGCGCCGCCGGCCGCGGCCGCGGCCGGCGCTCCTCTTGTGTTGCGCGGTGGCGCCCCCTATAAAGACTCCATGTCCGATCCCCAACCGACCCGCCCCGACTCCGGGGTGCTCGTCGAGGAAGCGCAGCCCGAGGTCAAGCAGCCGCCGCTGTACCGGGTGGTGCTGCTGAACGACGATTACACGCCCATGGAGTTCGTGGTCGATGTGCTGGAGAAGTTCTTCAGTCTCGACCGACCGGCCGCGACGCGTATCATGCTCGAGGTGCACACCCAGGGTAAGGGCGTGTGCGGGGTGTTCACCTTCGAGATCGCCGAAACCAAGGTCGCGCAGGTCACCACCTACGCGCGTGACAACCAACACCCGTTGATGTGCACGCTGGAAGAGGCGTGAGCGGCAAGAGGCTCGATTACAGTGCTGTCGAACGAGCTTGAATACTGTCTGAACGATGCGTTTCAGCAGGCGCGCGAGGCGCGCCACGAGTACCTGACGGTCGAGCATCTGCTGCTGGCGATCCTCGATACCCCGCGGGTGCGCGAAGTGCTGCGCGCCTGCGGAGCGGATCTGACCCGGCTGCGCCAGGAGCTGAAGGAGCACATCGAGCAATCCACCCCGCGGGTCGGGGACGTCGGGGAGCGCGAAGTGCAGCCGACGCTCGGCTTCCAGCGCGTGCTGCAGCGCGCGGTGTTCCACGTGCAATCGAGCGGCCGCAAGGAAGTGGGCGTGGCGAACGTGCTGGTGGCGATCTTCAGCGAGAAGCAGAGTCACGCGGTGTTCCTGCTCAACCGCCAGCACGTGACGCGCCTCGATGTCGTCAACTACATCTCGCACGGACTCTCCAAGCTCGCCGAGGAGAAGGGCGCCGAGGAAGCCCCGAGCGAGGAGCGCGAGGCCGAGGGCGGCAGCGCGCTCGATAAATACACCACCAATCTGAACCGCATGGCCCAGGAGGGGCGCATCGATCCGCTCATCGGGCGTAAGCTCGAAGTCGAGCGCACCATCGAGATTCTCTGCCGCCGCCGCAAGAACAACCCGCTCTACGTCGGGGAAGCGGGCGTCGGCAAGACCGCCATCGCCGAGGGTCTGGCGCGCCTGATCGTCGAGGGACAGGTCCCCGAGGTGCTCACCGACTGCACGATCTACGCGCTCGACATGGGCGCGCTCATCGCCGGCACGAAATACCGCGGGGATTTCGAGAAGCGCCTGAAGGGCGTGATCGGCGAGCTGAAGCGTCTGCCCGGAGCGATCCTGTTCATCGATGAGATCCACACGGTGATCGGCGCCGGAGCGGCCTCGGGCGGGGTGATGGACGCCTCGAACCTGATCAAGCCGGTGCTCACCAACGGCGAGCTGCGCTGCATCGGTTCGACGACC
>JAKADE010000737.1 GCA_021820785.1 Pseudomonadota bacterium | reverse complement strand
CATCTGCGCCTCGTCGCGGAAATTGAAGGTGACGTGCGGATTGATCAGCAGCAGTGCGTGATGATCGGCCGTGAGCTGCGGGGCGATCGCAATGCCGTTCGAACCGAGTTGGTCGAACCAGCTGGGTGGATGGCTCGAGGCGAGCGCCGTCACGGTGGCTGCGCTGCCGCCGTAGAACGCCGCCAGCGCGGGGAGCTTCACCCGGGTGATGTCACCGCCGATGCTGCCTTCGGTGAACGCCAGGGCCATCCATGGCAGGTATCGCTTGATCACCTGGCGGTGCACCGTCGGGTGTGTGGCGAGGTACCAGTTCATGCCGTCGGCCCACGCGTTCATCAGCCGCTGCAGCCATACGGGACTCCTGCGGTAGTCGCGCTGCAGTACGGCGGGGTCGATGAACAACTGCTCGCGCAGATCCTGCCAGATCCTCGAGCGGCCCTGGGCCTGCGCATTCCAGCCGAGCGCGAGCAGGTAGTTGCGTCGGACGCGACTGAAGTCGTCCTCGCATTGGGCGTAGATCATTCCGAACACGGCCTGTGCGTCGGTCCGGCCCCGGATGTGCGCGATGCCCCAGGTGTCACGGGTGATCGTGACCTGGTGCGCTTCGCGCGCCAGGCGGGCGTATTCGCGCCCGTGCGGGCTGATCGGGATCTGCCACGGCGGCGCGGGGCGCGGCCGGCGCGGGACGGGCGCAGCCCCGCAGAGTCCCGGTGCGAGCGCGACGGCGAGCGCCAGTAGGAATCCCAAACGCTTCAAACCAAGGCGAGTGTGGATCGGCGTCATCACTGAACTCCCCGGGGCGGTCTGGCTCGTGTTGGCGAGCGTCGCGAGCGGGCTGTCTCGCCCGTCGAGGCCATTCTATGCCATTTGGGAAAAGTTCCCGGCTGAGCGATCGGCGGGCCCGGGAGCCTCGGCCGCCGCGCTGCTGCGCCGGCGATTTAGACTCGTTCGAGGCCGTTCAAGCCCCCCTGCGTTTCGTCCCGTCGCATGCACCGTTCATCGCAATCCCCGTCGCCTCGCGCGGGCCCACCCGCCGCGGCGGTGGCATAGTGGCTGCTTTGGGTGCCGGCAGTTCGCAGGAGCCGGCGAAGCCATAACTGATGGAGGGGTATTCCGTGAAGCAAATCATGATGCGCACCGCGCTGCTCGCAGCGGCGCTCGGGCTGTGCGCAAGCGCCGCCGCTCGGGGCTTGATTCCCGAGCCGAACGCCAATGCGGTTCCGTACGCCACGCAGTCCAATCCCGAGACGCTCGTGTTGGACGCGAGCACCGCCGGGCGGGGCTTTGCGACCTCGACCATGGAAATCCCGGTCGAGCCCGGTCCGTTCACGTTCGTGTATCCCGAGTGGATCCCCGGCTACCACTCCCCGCACGGTCCTCTGGTGGACGTCTCGCAAATCAAAGTCAGTGCGAACGGTAAGCCGCTCACCTGGCGGCGCGACAAGGTCGACATGTACGCCTTTCACGTCAAGGTGCCCGAAGGCGTGCACACGCTGCACGTGCAATTCACCGTGCTGCTGAACAGCGCCGGCAGTCTGCGCGCCTCACCGAACGTGGCGGTGCTGACCTGGACGCGCGTGCTGTTCTATCAGAACAACGTCAACTACCACCACTATTACGTCAAGGCGAGTGTGATCCTGCCGAAGGGCTGGGGTTACAGCACCGCGCTCACCACCGAGAGCCGGGTCGGGGAGCGGGTGAACTTCAAGGAAGAGCCGCTGAACTATCTCGGCGATTCGCCGCTCGACATCGGCCGCTATTACAAGAAGGTGCTGCTGTGGCAGCACGACGACGCGCACATGTGGCTCGACATGTTCGCCGATGCGCCGCAGGACCTCGACGTGCCGGCGAAGCTCCTCGATGCGTACAAGAACGTGGCGCCGGAAGCGCTTGCGCTCTACGGCTCGCGGCACTGGTACAACTACCACGCGCTGCTGGCCCTCTCCAATCGCATCACCTTCGAGGGCGTCGAGCATCACCAGTCGAGCGACAATCGCGCCTCGGCCGATTTCATGACCAACCCGAAGATGCAGCTGCTCGCCGGGGACCTAGTCACACACGAGTTCTCGCATTCGTGGAACGGCAAGTACCGCCGGCCGTGGGACCTGACCACCGACAACTATCAGATCCCGCAGCGCACCGATCTGCTCTGGGTGTACGAGGGGATGAACCAGTACCTGGGCGATCTGCTGTCGTTCCGCGCCGGGATCCGCAAGCCCAGTGAGTACCCGCAGTACCTGGCGTCGATCTACTCCTCGATGGCGAGCGAGCCGGGGCGTGACACCGAACCGTTGATCGATCTCACGACCGCCGCGCCGTTCCTCTACGAGGCGAGCGGCCAGTACCCCTCGATCCGGCGCACGGCCGGGGACTTCTACACCGAGGGCGAGCTGCTGTGGCTGGATGTCGACACCATCATCCGCACCCAGTCGCACGGCAAGAAGTCGCTCGATACCTTCCTGCACCTGTACTCGCAGCCGAAGTTCACCGGGCCGATCACCAAGACCTATACCC
>JAKADE010000736.1 GCA_021820785.1 Pseudomonadota bacterium | reverse complement strand
CGATGGTGATCCTCGGGGACCTCTTCAGCTCCACCACGCCCACGCTGCTCGTCCTTCCTACTCTGCCGCTACGGTTCGCCCGGTTTGACACGGCGGACGAGTGGGACGGTGCAACGCAGATATCAGGAGGAAGGCCAGTCGCCTGATTGGGGGAGAGCGGCTATCCGAGTGAAAAGGACATCGACCGGTGTGCGGGGCCGGGCATCGAGCCGAGTCAACTGGAGGATTTGCTCGATTGTGGCGTCTTACCCGGTAGGCGGAGCAGAAGAAGAGCCGCTCCCGGTCTCGAGTCGGCTCAGCTCGTCCCAAGAGATGTCTTTCGTGCGAGGGGGTCGTGTGAGAAATTCCTTCATCGTTTTGGGCGTCGCCGGACTTTCACTCGCGCTGGGAGCGGCACCCGCTGCCCAGGCAACGCTAAGGGTTTCTCCGTTGCAACTGGTCGCAACCGTCAGGCTACCGCACGTCCGCGGCCGCATCGACCATTTCAGCGTGGACGTTTCTGGCCGGCGGCTCTTCATCTCGGCACTCGGAAACCAAACAGTCGAGGTGGTGGATATCCGGAACGAAAAGTGGCTACAAAGCGTGCCCGGAGTCAGACAACCGCAAGGCGAATACTACGCAGCCGGCCTCCACAAGCTCTTCACGGCGGACGGCTTGGGTGGCGATGTGAGAGTGTATCGCGGCAGCGACTTGCGGTTGTTGACCACGGTGAAACTCGCTCTCGGCCCGGACGCCGAAGCGTACGACCCCGTGACACGACTGCTGTATGTCGGCTATGGCGGTGGGGCCGCTGGCGTGAACTACGGTGAGGTGGGCATCATCAACGCCGTCACGGACAAGCACGTGGGCGATATCCGCACAGGTGCACACCCCGGGACCATACTGGTCGGACAGCCTGGGCGCGAGATCTTCATTACCGTTCCGAAGACGCACCAGATCTCGCAGATCGATGCTCGCACCGGGCGGATTGCGGCGACGTGGCTGTCCAAAGCGGGCAGCCCCGTGTCGCTTGCGCTCGATCGCAAGGACCACAGGCTGTTCGTCGGCACGCGCAATCCGGCTGGAATAGAGGTGTTCGACAGTCGCACCCACCGTTTCGTTGCGAGCCTGCCGAGCGTCGGTTTGATGGACGGGCTCTTCTACGACGCGCTGCATCATCGAATCTACGCCTCCGGTGGCCAAGGCTACGTGGCCGTTTATCGGCAATTGAGTCCCAACCGCTACCGCGAGATCGCCAAGATTCCGACGGGGCCGAACGCGCGGACGTCGCTCTGGGTGAGGCAGCTTGATCGTTACTACGTGGCTGTGCCCGAGAGCGGTGCCCGCGGCGCCAGAGTCCTGGTCTTTCAACCCGCCCCATGAGGGGGTCCGGCAGCCCTGCAAGCCGTGTGAGGTATCCCAAGATGAACAAGAAGCTTCCCCTCCTGCTGTCGGCACTGATGGCCGCCTCGTTCTTCACCATCGCTGGCGCGGCGGTCGCTCCGGTGCCGGCGATGAACGTGCCGCCCGCGAGGCTGCCGCTCGAGCTATATGAGAAGGTGCCGATACCGGGTCACTACGGACGGATCGACCATTTCGACGGTCAGGGCCGCATGCTGTATTTCTCCATCGTGGGCAGCAATGGAGTCGGCGTCGAGAACTGGTTCGATGGGAGCCTCGTGCATTTCATCCCCGGGGTGCCGGGACCCCAGGGCGAGTTGTACGCGCCGGGATTCAACGAGCTCTTTTCCGCGAGCTCTCACGGCAAGGTCTACATTTTCAACGCCTCGACGTACCAATTGAAAAAGACCCTCAGATTCAGTGGAGACGCTGATGACGAGGTCTGGGATCCGGTGCACAAGCTCGTCCTGGTCGCAGAAGGTGACTGGCCGAACGGTGGTATCGCGGCGATCAACCCGGCCACAAATAGCCGAGTGGGCAAGGCGTGGAAGATCGGTCACCATCCGGAACGCTTTGCGATCGAGCTGCACGGACCGATGATGTACGCCAACTGCCCCAATTGCGGTAACGCGGTATTGGCGATCAATCGCGACACCGGACAGGTGACAAAATGGGCTCTGCCCGGCGGTCTGCGCGGCAATTACGCGATGACGTTCGATGAGGCAGATCACCGGTTGTTCACGATCACGCGCAAGAATCCGATGTTAATTGTCTTCGATACCCTGAACGGACGGATCGTCTCGCTCGTGCCCGGCATTGTCGGTGAGGCGGACGACGCGTTTTACGATGCATCCCGCAGGCGGATTTACATTGTCGGAGGCCAAGGGTTCGTGAGCGTCGTTCAGCAGATGACGCCCAATCGCTACGGCTTGATCGCCAACGTTCCTACGAAGGTGGGCGCGCGAACGGGATACTTTGATGTGGGCATGGATCGCCTGTACGTCGGGGTGCAGGCGGAGGGTAATGTCCCTGCGGAGGTCATGGGGTTCGAGGCGGAGGACAATTGACCGAGACAGCGGGCCTGACCGCACCGCCCACGCCACCGCCGCGTGGGCGGTGGAGGCGTGGGCCCGCG
>JAKADE010000735.1 GCA_021820785.1 Pseudomonadota bacterium | reverse complement strand
GAAATTCGCGCCGGTGCAACCGTTGCTCTCGTCCGACCCGAGATATAAAGCCAACTTCGCGACATGCTCTGGCGTCAGGCGGAATTTCAAGGCCTGCAACCGGAGGAACTCCGCATCGAGCTCCGGCGTCAACCAAAGCGCTTTCTGTCGCTCCGTGAGTATGGCGCCCGGGACGATGCAATTGACGCGGATTCCAGACGGTCCGAGTTCTCGCGCCAAGGTGCGCGTCAGACCATTGATTGCAGCTTTTGCGGTCGTATACCCGGCCATGCCGGGTCGGCCTCGCATCCAAGATATCGACCCGAGCATGATGATCGAACCGCCTCCGCGGCGGGCCATCCCGGGCGCGACCGCCTGGGAAGCGAAGAACTGATGATCCAGATTCAGCGCCAGCATCCGATGCCACTGTGGAGGCTGGATGTCGAGAAACGCCTGTCGATCGTCTCTACCGGCGTTGTTGACCAGAACGTCGACTCCACCGCTTTGCTCCTCGACCTTGACGACGGCAGCACGCAGCGCATCGAGATCGAGCAGATCGCAGCACAGAAAGCGGCTGCCGGTATCCCGTGCCAACGACTCGCCGCGCTGTTCGTCGATGTCCAGAAACGTGACCTTTGCCTGCTGCGCGGCGAAGGCACGCACCAGCTCCGCACCAATGCCCGAGGCACCGCCGGTGATCAGAATCGAACGGTCGCGCAGGCAGTGGTAGGTCGCGCCGGAATATTCACTCTGGCTCATGGCAAGAAAGGCTCCTCGTCGAATGAGTTCGGCGGAATTCCGGGCGTTTCGACACGCATCGCATAAAGTCCGCCACCGCTGTCGACGTCCGTGGCAGTCGTGAGATATATCGTTTTCAGGTCGCTGTCGCCGAACGCCGGCATGGTCGGGATACGCGCCGGAACAGGATAGGCCGCGAGCAGCCGTCCCTGCGCATCGTAGCGATGGACGCGCGACCCCTCGTAAAGGGCAGACCAGTAGTTACCGGCACTGTCGACCGCAGCTCCATCGGGACGCGCACGATCTGGGGCATCCGGATCGAGACGGGCAAACACGGCTGCGGGTCCCGCAACGCCTGTCTGTGCCGAATAATCACGCCGGTAGATGACAAAGCGCGGTGTGTCGGAATGGTAAAGAGTTCGCCCATCAGGCGCGAATGCCACTCCGTTGGACGTCAGAAGGCCCGAGGCGATTTCGCTTAACCCGTCGGCGCCGAGCCGATACAGGCCGGCGCGGCCGGCGCGGCGCGTCTGGTCAATCGTGCCGATGATCAGGCGTCCGCACGGATCAATCGCGCCGTCATTGAATCGAAGCGCGCGCTCATCACCGGGATTGGGCGCCAGAAGTCTCACTTTCCGTGCATGCTCGTCCAGCAGCCAGACGCCTGAACGCAGTCCGGCAATGAAGCCGCCCGAGTGGGTGGGCGCGACGAAGCCGATATCTTCCTCGACGCGGAACGTTGCGAGCGTACCGGAAACAGGCGAGAAGCGATGCAGCGATTGTCCTGTAATGTCGACGAACAGCAGTTCGGCGCTCTGCGCACACCAGACCGGAGATTCCCCCAGCCGGCAATTCGCCGGATAGACCAGTTCGAATGAACTCATGCGCGGTCTTCCAATCCTATTGACACGCGACCCGTCAGCGCCTCGCCGGGCGCCAGCAGCCGATACCCTGCCCCCTCCTCCCAGGCGCGGTTGACCGCGTCAGCGGCGTGACTGACCGGCTCGACTGCAAGGAATCCGCGTCCCGGTGGCGTGAATACCCGCAGCACCGGGAAGGTGTCAGTCGCGGCAATGCAGACGGTACCGGCAGGGCCGCCGCCAATGCGGACCCACCCCCGCCAATGGCGAAAATCGTGATCCAGGTCCAGCTGACCGGCGAGCTTCGGGGTGCTGAAATCCCACTCGGAACCCGCCGTGCAGGCCCCCGGCAACCGGTCCGGCCGGTTCTGCCACGCGCCGTCAGACTCGAACTGCAGGGTCTGCCCCGGACAGACTGGGAGATACGGGTGCAGCCCAATCCCCGCAGGCCAGGCTGTGCTGTCCCGATTGACCAGCGTGAGCATGATCTGCAATCCGCCCGGCGTGAGTTCGAAGCGCTGACGTGCATCGAACGCGAAGGGCCACTCGCGCGGGCTGTCGCCACCGTAGCTCAGCATGAGCTCCGCCATCGAGGGTGCCTGCATCGAGACATGCCACCTTCGCTGCCAACCGATGCCGTGAATGGCATGCGGCTCTGGCGGAAAGTTTGCGCGCAGCAAGTAGTCTTTGCCCGCGACACTCATGCGTCCGTAACCGATGCGATTTGCAAACGGGACCAGCGGATAACAGGCACTGGCGCGCACTCCACTGCGGCGAAGTTCCTCGGGTATGCTCGGTCGCAGCACAGGCTCGCCGGCGTGACTCAATTGCAGCACCGAACCACCGAGCTGCGCATCGATGAGTGCGTGCCAGCCGCCGGCCCGCAGTTCAATCCCGCCCATACTCACTCATCAGTACGCGGGCGCCGCAGGTGCCGCA
>JAKADE010000039.1 GCA_021820785.1 Pseudomonadota bacterium | reverse complement strand
CCCGCCCTTGATGCCGGGAGCGGCGCCCGCCGGCAGCGTCAGGCCGTGGTGCACGGCCGCCGACGCAGTCCCGGCCAGCAGCCCCGCGAATGCACCGTGTCCGCTCGCGCGCTTCCAGAACATGCCGACCAGGAACGTGGCGAACAGCGGTGCATTCACGAACGCGAACAGCAGTTGCAGCAGGTCCATGATGTTGTTGAACCGGTTCGTCACGTAGGCCGCTGCGACCGAGAGCGCGATACCGGCCACGGTCGCCACACGGCCGACCGTGAGGTAGTGCGCATCGGAGGCCTCGCGGCGGACGTACGCCTGGTAGATGTCGTACGTCCACACCGTATTGAAGGCCGTGACGTTGCCCGCCATGCCGGTCATGAAACTCGCCATCAGCGCCGTCAGACCGAGTCCGAGCATGCCATTCGGGAAATACCGCCCGAGCATCAGCGGGACGACCATGTTGTAGTTGAGGTGTCCGTCGGCCTGGCGCGGCAGTTTCAGCCCGCTCGCCCCGCCGTGCACGGTGGCGGCAATGGCGATCATGCCCGGCAGGATCACCAGGAAGGGGAACAGCATCTTCGGGATCGCGGCGATCAGCGGCGTGCGCCGTGCCGCGTCCATCGATTCGGCCGACAGCGCCCGCTGCACGACCAGAAAGTCCGTGCACCAGTAGCCGAAGGAAAGCACGAACCCTAGCCCCATGGCCATGCTGAACCAATCGATGCCCATGGGGTTCTCATGCGGGCTGCCCATCACGCCCCAGGTGCTCAGCCAGGCATCCGGCGCGAAGCCGCGCGAGCGTGCCACCGTGTGCAGGCCGGCGACGAGCCCCTGCCAGCCGCCCACGTCCTTCAGGCCGATCAGCACCAGAGGGGCGAACCCGAACACGATGAGGAAGAACTGCAGCACTTCGTTGTAGATCGCCGAGGTCAGCCCGCCGAGGAAGATGTACACCAGCACAATCAGCGCCGAGAGCGACACGCTGGTGTTGAAGTCCCAGCCGAGCAGCAGCCGCAGCAACAGCGCGAGCGCATACAGGGAAATTCCGGAGGAGAACACCGTCATCACGGCGAACGTGATGGCGTTCAGCCCCCGGGTCTTCTCATCGAAGCGCAGCTTCAGGTACTCCGGTACCGAACGGGCGCGCGAGCCGTAGTAGAACGGCATCATGAACACCCCGAGGAACACCATCGCCGGGATCGCACCCACCCAGTAGAACTGACTCGTGGCCATGCCGTACTTGGCGCCCGAGGCGGCCATGCCGATGACCTCCTGGGCACCGAGGTTCGCCGAGATGAACGCCAGCCCGGCAATCCACGCCGGCATGGCACGGCCCGAGAGGAAGAAATCCGTACTGGTGCGCATCGAGCGCTTCAGCGCCGCACCAATGCCGAGCACCACCGCGAAGTAGGTGCCCATGATGATCCAGTCGATCGCCTTCGGATGCACGTCGGACCCTTCAGGTGCGCCGGGTCGCCAGATGCCGCGTCCAGACCGCGTGCAGGGCCTGCGCGCGCGCGCGCACGACGGACACGGCATCTCCGGCCTTGTAGAGCGCGCCGCCGACGCCAATACCGGCGGCACCGGCTTCGAGCCAGTCGACAAGATCATGCGCACCGGTGCCACCGACCGCCCATACGCCAGCCGTGCGCGGCAGGATGTCGCGCAATGCCTTGAGGTAGGCCGTGCCCACGGTAAGGGCCGGAAAGAGCTTCAGCTGCGTGGCACCGGCCCCCAGTGCGGTGAATGCCTCGCTCGCGGTGAAAAACCCCGGAAAGCTGTCGAGCCCGAGTTCCACCGTCCGCTGGATGACCTCCCGATCGGTATTCGGCGAGACCACGAGTCGCGCGCCGGCGGCAGCGACCTCCTCGACGTCGTGCACCGTGAGCACGGTGCCGGCGCCGATCAGGGCCTGCTCGCCGAACGTGCGGGTCAGCCGCGCGATGCTCTCGAGCGGCTGCGGGGAATTCAGCGGCACCTCGAGCATGCGGATCCCGCTGTCGATCAGCGCAGCGCCGATATCGATGACGTCGGCCGGCCTCACGCCGCGGAGGATGGCGATCACCGGCGGGGTAGCCGCGCCGGCCACATGTCTCATCGTCATGTCATGACCCCTGCAACATCCGCAGCGTTCTGCGCGGCTCACCCGACCCCGTGCGGCACGATCAGAGCACTTTCAGGGCGAGCGTTCGCCGCACGCTGTCCAAACGGCGACCGAGGTCCGGCGCACCGCGAGACCGCCCCGCCTGATTCATAAGATTAATCTGCCTGAAATCAAAAGTCTTCCTCTGCGTTCCGGCGGGGGCATCACGGTGCCCGCCCCGAGGACGGCCGGGCCTGCGGCCCGGTCGTCCTGCGTGCCTCAGCGCCTCGCCGCGACGGCCGGCGTGGTCGAGAAGGTATACACGATCGTGTTGCGGTAGACCTGCCCGGGATTCAGTCGCGCCGAGCCGAAGTTTGGGTGATTCGGCGTGTCCGGAAAGATCTGTGGCTCGAGCACGAACGCATCGCCCTGCCGGTAGATGTGCCCGGAAGTGCCCACGATGGTGCCATTGAGGAAATTGCCGCTGTAGAACTGCAGTCCGGGCTGGTTCGACTGCAGCGTGAGCACGCGGCCCGAGGTGGGGTCGACGACCCGCGCCATCAGGCGCAATCCGGTAATGGGCCCGCGGCCGAACACCCAGTTCATGTCGTAGCCGCGGCCGAAGACCAGCTGGCGCGAGTGGCCGTCGAGAATGTCGCGCCCGATGGCCTTGGGCGTGCGGAAGTCGAACGGGGTGCCTGCCACGGGCCGGATCGCGCCCGTCGGGATCTGCGTCGCGTCCGTCGGCGTGATGTCCGCCGCCGGAATCATGAGCCGCTCATTGAGGATACTGCCGGAGCCCTCGCCCGAGAGGTTCCAGTAAGTGTGGTTGCTGAGGTTCACGATGGTCGGGGCATTGGTCGTGGCCCGATACCGGATGAAGAGCTGGTCGCGGTTCGAGAGTGCGTAGGTCACCGTCGCGGTGAGCGTGCCGGGATAGCCCTCCTGGCCGTTCGGGCTGACGTAGCGCATCGTGACGCTGCCGAGTGACGGGCCGCTGTGAACGGCGAGCACCGTCCACAACCGCCGGTCGAACCCTTTAGTGCCGCCGTGCAGCGAGTTCGGACCGTCGTTGATCGGCAACTGATAGGTGTGGCCATTCAGCGTGAAGCGGCCCTTGGCAATCCGGTTGGCGAACCGTCCGACGCTGGCGCCGAAGTACGGATCGGCCTTGCTGAGATAGCCGCGCAGCGTGCGATAGCCGAGCGCAACGTCGGCGAAGTGCCCATTGCGATCCGGCGTGAGGATCTCCTGCACGCGGGCGCCATACGTCAGCAGCCGAACCATGATCCCCTGCCGATTGCGTAGCGTGACCGCATACACGGCCCTGCCGTCCGGCAGATGTCCGAATACCGTTTTCGCTGCCGTCACGGCGTAACTCGTCTGCGTTGTGAAAGCCCCCAGGAGTGCCGTGGCCGCCACGGCGTAATACATGTGTCGCATCCCGCCATCCTCTCTATGAAGGTGGCCGCGCCCGCAGCAATGGGCCTCGGGCAACTGAACGCCCGCGCAATCCCCGCCGCAAACCGCTGCCAGAAGCTCTCCCCGGCGACCATTGTAATGACCCCGGCGGCGCAATGCAGAACGACGCCAGCGCGGACGCCGGGTCGGCGCACGCCAGACGCCACCCCCGCGCTAATGCGAGCATCGGACACGTCACCCTGCAGCCGCCCTGATTCGGGTCTGCGAGCGAACGCTGCGCAATGCACTCGCAGAGCGCCTCATCGCCCCAAGCTGCAGCAGTGATCTGCAGCGCCGCAGACCGACATTCGTGCCCGTCAGTTCGAGCCTGTTCCTGATCGAGAGGGTCTCGCGCCGCTCATCCGGATCGAATTCTCCGGCTCCTGCCAATCGGCGGCCCGCCGGATGCCGCCGCGCGGATCCTGCCGCTGCGCGTCTGCCATGCGTTTCAGGAACGGACGAACTAGAATTCACATGCGCCTCGAACACCGTCGCAGTGGCGCCTCGGCTCGTCGCACGATGCACGGAAGCGTTACATGCGCAGAGGCATCATTTACGCAGCGAGACGAGCCCCGCTCGTTCTGGAGCACCGGCGGCACCCGGGGCATTTCCCTTCACGCATTGCACAACGAGGTCACTTCATGTCGATGTCAAACGCAGCGCTCTCATCGTTCGAGATCGGGCTCAACGCACTCGCCTCGATGCTCGACAAGGCGGAAGCCTATGCCGCGGCGAAGAAGATCGATGCGGCAATTCTGCTCAACACGCGGCTGTTCCCGGACATGTTCCCGTTCACGCGGCAGGTGCAGATCGCCTGCGACTCGGCCAAAAACGGCGGCGCACGGCTCGCAGGCATCGAGCCGCCCAGACACGAAGACACCGAACAGACGATGGCGGACCTGAAGGCGCGGATCGCCAAGACGATCGCCTTCGTCAAGACACTCGATAAGGCCAAGATCGACAGCTCCGCCGAGCGTGAGGTGATTTTCCCGATGGGCCGTGAGAACAAGGCGAAGATGCGCGGAGTGGATTACTTCAACCATTTCGTGCTGCCGAACTTCTACTTCCACATCAGCACCGCATACGGGATTTTGCGCCACTCGGGTGTCGAGCTCGGCAAGCGCGACTATCTCGCCGGCATTCCGATGACGATGATCTGAGACATTGCAGGCCGGCCGTCCGGAGGCGATGCCACCGGACGGCCGGATGGGTCGGGACCCCGAGATTCCCTCGCGCCCGCCGGGGCGCTACTCCGATCCGAGGGGACCCGGTCGGCCCGCTCCACGACGGGACGCTGCACAGGTTACTCGCCGATCACGCCGAGCTGATGGACGCTGATCCGCGGCTCTCCGCCTGGATGTGCAGCGTGCCCGAGACCTCCAGTTCCGCCACGACCCGGCGCGGTACCTGATTCATTCTCTGAAAACAGCTGAGGCGAGTGCCATCGGCACCTGAGTGACTTGCGCGACGGTCCCGAGATACAGCGCCGCCAAGAAACGCTTGAAATCCCGTGATGGACCGGCACTCCCGCCCGGGAAATCAGGGCGCAGACCTCGGCCCGACTCGACGGCGGTGCGGGACTGAGAATTGACCCCGATAGGCGGTGGGCGTCAATCCGACGTGACGCTTGAAGTGGTAGCGTAGCCCGGCCGACGTGCCGAAGCCCGCCTTCACGGCGACATCGTCCAGTTCGGACGCGCCGGTTTCAAGCAGGAAGCGTGCCGCCTCCACGCGGGCGGCAACCACCCATTGGCCGGGCGGCATTCCCGTCGACTGCTCAAACCGTCTGATGAAGGTTCTTCTGCTCATGGCCGCGCGGCGCGCCATGTGTGCAACGGTCCAGCGTGCGCCGGGCTGCTGTCGTACCGCCTCGAGCAGCGGACCCAACCGACCGCCGGCGTGCGCGGGGATCGGCCGCTCGATGAATTGGGCCTGCCCGCCCTCACGATGCGGCGGAACGACCATTCGACGGGCGATTTCGTTCGCCACCCTCGCACCGAAGTCCTTGCGGACCACGTGCAGGAGAAGATCCACTCCGGCGGCCGAGCCCGCCGACGTGAGGATCTGACCCTCGTCGACATAGAGCACATTGGCATCGACTTCGACGGTCGGATACATCGCGCGGAGCTTTTGCGCATAACGCCAATGCGTCGTCGCCTTGCGGCCCGAAAGCAATCCGCACGCCGCCAGAAGAAACGCTCCGGAACAGATCGACACGATCCGCGCACCCCTGTCATAGGCAGCCAGGAGTGACGCCCGGACCGCCGGTGAAGGAGGCATTCCGTCCGTGCGCCAACAGGGAATCACGATCGTCCCCGCCTCAGCGAGCCGCTCGAGTCCGGCTTCTGCGATCACACGCAGTCCCCCTGTCGCCCGCAACGGCCGAGGCGTCTCTGCCACCGTGACGAAACGGTACCAGTCCGGTTGCATCTCCGGCCTGTGCAGCCCGAACACTTCAGCGACGATACCCGTTTCGAAGGCTGCGAGGCCGTCGTGCAACAGAGCAGCCACCAGGCGATTCTGGCTGCCGCGGCGCTTTGGCATAAATTCGATTGTAAATGGCATTTATGCCAATTGTAAGGCGCACATGCCCCCGGCAAGCTCCCGGCAGCAACTGAGGAAACGCGCTTGACCAATCCTGTCACCGCGATCGCACCGGCGTCGAGCAGCGACGCCGTGGCGCATTTCGAACGGACATTCAGGTTCGAGACAGATTGTTGGGATGTCCACGATGCTCTGTCATCGGGACAGAGCGGATTCGTGCTCCTCGACGTCCGCAGCCCCGAGCTCTACAGGCGTGGCCACGTCCCCGGCGCTCTGAGCATGCCCCACGGCAAGATCACGGCCGGCAGGATGGCGCAGTGGCCGCTCGAGACGCTCTTCGTGGTGTATTGCGCCGGACCTCATTGCAATGGAGCAACACGGGGCGCCCTGCGGCTGAGCCAGCTGCGTCGTCCGGTCAAGGTGATGGCCGGCGGGGTGACCGGCTGGATGGATGAAGGCTTCACCCTGAGGGAGGGAGATGCCCCGTAATCAGTCGAGCGACCTCGCAGTCGTTGCAAGACGGATTGCACGCGCGATCGACAAGCGCAGAACTCACGCTGTCGCGCCCGCCATCGATGAAGCGGCGCTCGCGAGGCGACTGGCATCCTACGACTTCGCGCAACCGAAGGCGCTGGGCGAGGTCACCCACGATCTACTTGACCTCCTGGCACGGTATTCGGTTCGCACCGATCACCCGCGCTATTTTGGTTTGTTCAATCCGCCGGCGCTGATTCCCGCGATCGCCGGCGACTGGATTTGCGCGGCCCTCAATCCACAACTGGCGGTCTGGAGCCACGCGCCGGCGGCCGCGGAGATAGAGCGCAAGCTCGTTCAGCTGTTCGGCCGATGGATTTGGCCGGAGCAGACCGTGGCCGGCACGTTCACCTCCGGAGGAAGCGAGGCGAACATGACGGCGCTGCTGGTGGCATTGCAGGCGCGCTACCCGCGGTGGCATCAGAGCGGGATCCCACGTACCGGACGCCCGCCGGGCGTCTTTGTTTCGTCCGAATCCCATCTGGCATGGATCAAGATCGCCCGCATGTGCGGGCTCGGGAGCCAGGCGGTTCAGCTGATTCCTCCCGCAGACGGCCTCGCGCTCTCGGGGACGCAGATGCAGGCCGCACTGTCAGGTTCCGACGCCGACCCCGTACTCGTAGTTGCCACCGCGGGAACGACCGCGCATGGATCCATCGATGACCTTTCGGGCATCGCAGCGGCCGGTCATGAGCACGGCGCTCACGTTCACGTCGACGCAGCGTGGGCTGGCGGCGCGCTGCTCAACGGCCCGACTCGCCATCTGTTCAACGGCATCGATGCAGCAGACTCCGTGACGGTTGATCCGCACAAGTGGCTTGCGGTGCCCATGGGCGCGGGGCTGTTTCTCAGCCGGAGCTGGCAGGGTCTCGAGCGCACCTTCGACGTCGCCAACGGATACATGCCTTCGGCCTCCACTGAGCACCGGGACGCCTATATCCACTCGGTACAATGGTCGCGCCGGTTCATCGGCGCGAAACTGTTTGCGTCCTTGGCGACGCTGGGACTTCCCGGCTATCAGCACATGATCGCGAGGCAGTTCGAGCTTGGGGCTCGTCTGCGCACACGGCTCGCTGAAGAGCAATGGCAGATCGACAATCAGGCGCAGCTGCCCCTCGTCTGCTTCTCCCCCCCCGTGTGCTGGTGAGCGACGTACGTTGCTGATACGGAGCATTGCTGAACACGTCATTCGGGATGGATCGGCGTGGATTTCCGTCGCTACGCTGCGCGGGCAGCTCGTGTTGCGGGCGTGCATCACATCCTTCGAAACCTGCGAGGATGATCTCGAAGCGCTTCTGAGGAGCTTGAACGCAGCGAGAACGGCCGCCCTGACGGCCGTGCCCTGACCGCACCGGGCGTGTCCGCGGAGTTGCCGGGACGCCGGAGCGATCGGTCGATGATTCCGCAGGTCAATGAACTCGTCGGCGGGCGCCAGCGCTCACACGCGACCGATACATTGCGCAAGTCCTGACGGCGAGGTCGCGAACAGGGATGGCGCTCAGTCGCGCCCCTCGGCAGCGACGGCAACCATTCAGTGGGATCCTGCCTCCGGCGGGGACGTCTGGGGCACCGGCACCGTGGGGGGCAAGGTGCTGACCGGCGGCGGACTCGCCGAACTCGGCAGCGTCGTCGGCTCACTCGAGGCGCGTTTCCTTGGAGGCACCGCACTCGAAGCGGGCGTTCCCGCAGACGCGCCCGAAGCGCCTTCGGACGGCGCAACCGCCGATGCGCGCGCGCCCTCACTGGCTTTCGTGCCCGGCGCCGGGTGCGACGAGGGGACGCTGAGTGGCGGGTTTACAGAGGTCTGTGACTTCTGGACGCCAGAGGTCTTCGATCCAGACTTCATCGGTGCCTGAGTCTTCGCCTCGGGCATCTGCAGCGCAGACGCCTTCTGCGCCGGCTTCGTCTGCGCAACCGTCCGCGGCAACTTCTTGTGCGCCGCAGGGTGGATCTTCCGGGGCGCTGCCTTGCGCGGGGCCGGCAGCTGATCGACCGCGACCGTCGCTACGTTCACGACCGCGGGATCGTCGCGGAGCTTGACGTAGAGCTCACCGTCAGACGGATGGGGCACCGGCAGTGCATACCCCGGGAATCCGTCCGGCACCTGGACGGCGTGATGGAACGCCGGATCATTGGCGATGGCATCGACCAGGAACAGGTCGGCGCCCGTCAGCTTGCAGGCAAGTTTCGGCGTGGCGGGGCAGACCATGTGGTGCAGTTGCGGCAGCCGCACCAGGGTGGCCAGAGGCTGCCAGCCGCCCTTGACCCCCGCATCGATGACGCGGAACTGCAGCGGCCCGAACGCCGAAGGGCCGAACGCCCGGGCCGGATCGAGCGTCGCGATCGCTACCTGTTGATTCTCGAGGGTGATGCCGCCGTTCGTCAGACTGAGGATGGTCGAGTACAGACCATCGGTCGTAGCCACCTGAATCGACTCGTCCTGGTCGAAGGCCGCGGGCGTCACGGCCCGCACGGAGAATGTCAGCTGCGAATGCTGGGGCAGCTCATTGCCGTTGCCGAGATGAATGTGGCTGGGCGCATCCGCACCCGAGAGATACACACTTTTGGCCATGAGCACGACGCTCGGCCGTGGCGCGGCGACCGCCGCGTCGAGCGTGAGCACCCGACCGTCCTTCAGCTGCACGCGCACGATGCCTGATTCACCCGCCTTCAGCCGCGCCGCGGCCGTCGGCTCCTGGGCCGTCACGGTCAGCTGATCGACTCCGTGATGCGTCTTCAGCGCGCCCGGGACGAAAACGACGCGCTCGAGGGTCAGGCGCGCCACCTCATCGAGCCGGCTGCCCTTGAGAATCCCTTCACTGTCGCCGGCATGGAGCACGAAGCTGTCGAGGCTGGCGGGGACCGAGTAGGCATCCAGCGGCACGCGGACCGGTGCCGACGTGCCGAACTGGTTCAACAGCAGGGTGAGCGGGCCCGGCTGCGCATCCTTCAGCGGAAGCTCCACCTTCACTTCGTTCGCATGCACCGCCGTCCAGTGCGCGGACTGTTCCGTGCCGGCCGCATCGCGCACCGTGATGCTCTTGAGGCAGCTCAGACTGGGCGCGGTCAGGCGGACCGCGTCCTCCCGGCCGACGATGACGGCTGCATCGCCTGGCGTTGCCACCGCCCATCCCGCCCCGGAGGCATTCTCCAAACGGAAGCGCGGTCCCTGGTAGTGCGAGAACCCCCAGTCCCCATGCAGCACGCCGTTCACCGCGTCGCGGAACGGCGTCCCGCGGATGGGGCCGGTATCGACGACGAAGCCGCCAACCTCGGCATCTGCCCAGGCCGGCAGGTCGATCGCGTGACCGTTCGACTCTGTCAGCCGCAGCCGCATGCGGTGCGCATAGTTGGTGGAGAACACCAGCGGCGCGCCCTCGACCGGCAGGATCAGGCGCTTGTGGCCGATGCAGAAGCTCTGCTGCGGGTTGACGGCATGCAGCGGCGGGAGCTCCGGCGCCTCGATCGCCGGCAGTGCCGTCACCAGCACCGACTTCGGATCATGGAAGGACGGCGGGGTATTGAGGGTGAGCGCCAGGACATCGCCATGTTGGGCGGCGAGCGCCGGGATGTATTCGTACTGCGCCGTGGTGAACGAGCTGAAGATGCGCGCGATGTCAATGACTGAGGCAATGTACGGGCTGTAATAGCCATAGCTCAGCTGCGGCGTGTAGCTCGCTTCCATGGCCAGAGCGGAGGCCGGGCCTGAGGTCAGCGCATCGACGATCGAGGTGCTGTGCCCGTCATTGAGGATCAGCGACTGCCCGCCGCGCATCAGGCACGGGGCCTGCAGCTGCGGGATGCGCTGCAGACACTTCGTATTCACCTTGATCGCAAGACTGCGGGCGAGCTTGGGGGCGGCGTCCTTCAGTCGTTCCGGGGCATTCACTTCCAGGAACTGGATGGCGTCCAGGTAGCGATCGAGGCGCGCGATGTCCAAGGTCGCCTGGTTCAGATCCTGCGACGTCCGCACGAACGCCCCGGGTCGGCCGCGCACGGCGCCGACCAGCGTCCTGAAGTCCCCATTCGTCTCCGGCGCGAGGAACACCAACACCTGTTCGGCGCCGCGCGGCACCGTCAGCGTCAGACCCTGCCGCGCGCACTGCGGCTCCCAGGTCGAGCAGCCGTGGAACCAGCGCTCCGGCGGCGGATTGGTCGCGCCGCGCAGAAACGCCACGATCAGCAGGTAGCGCTCCGACTGGGTCGCGGGCAGATCCGCTCGAATCCACAGATGGTCCCCCACCGCGAGGTTCGGCACATCGGAAATCGGGAGTGTCTCGTGATGCCGGGTGACGGTCACCTCGAGATTGGGGCCGGCGAGGTCGAACGGTGCGACCCCCGCTCGAACGGCCACGCTGAGGAACAGGGAGAGGATGGCGCTGAGCGCCAGCAGACGGGGGACGCGCATGGGGACATTGTACGGGGGCGGGCGGCCCGCGAAATAGCCCCTTTGGGATCGCAGCGTCCGGAACGCCGGCAACCGTCTGCTGCCGCACACAGTTCCCGGGCAATCGAACTGCTGCGTTCACGACCAGCGGACGTTCAGGGAGAGTTCAGCCCGCTCCCACCGGCGCTGGAGGACACGACCCGGGCGGCTTCGGGCTGCAGCGCACGACCACCGCCCGCGCCGCCGCGGCAGTGCGGGCGGCGCGGGTGCGGCCGATCGGCCCCGCCCCCCCCAGAGCCACCCCGCGGATTGCCCGGCCACTGCGGACCGGGCATCGCATTGTCGCGAGTGTGCAGAACCGTCACGCCCGAAGCACGCTTACACTGGCAACCACGTGCAGGGATACTCAGACTCCTTGGCCACAGAGCGAATCCGCCGACATGAGCGAACACGACACGCCTCCCGACCGGCTCATTGATGTGTGCGGCCTCGTTGCCGCGCTGCGGCAGTTCGCCGCGGAGCGGGAATGGGACCGGTTTCACTCACCGAAGAATCTCGTGATGGCGCTGACCGGCGAAGTCGGCGAACTGTCCGAAGTATTCCAGTGGATGAGTAGCGAAGCCTCGTGCGAGGCGGCCCGGGATCCCGCCACTGCCACCGCAGTTCGCCACGAGTTGGCAGATGTGCTGCTCTACGTCGTTCGTCTTGCGGATGTCCTCGGCGTGGATCTTGACGCTGCCGTGAGCGAGAAATTGCGCTTGAATGCGGAAAAATATCCCGTGCACGCCGCACGCGGCAGCAGCAAGAAATATACGGAACTCTGAGCACGCAGACGGGGGATCCCAGCCTACCGTACTGCGTCGTTGCCCCTCTGCCCTAACCGATGGTTCGCCGGGATCCGCTCAGACGGAACACCTGATCGGCGCCCAAGCCGTCGAACAGCACGTCGTGGCAGCTGAACACGAGCACCTGCAGGGTGTCGGCTGCCCGGAACAGCACCCGATGAATTTGCCGGATCCGCAGCGGATCGGTGTTCACCAGGGAGTCATCCAGGATCAGGGGCAAGGTCCCCTCCCCGGCCAGCACCTCGGCGAGCCCGATCCGGGTCAGAAGCGCCAGCTGTTCCTGCGCACCGCCGGAGAGCTCCTCGAACGGCTCGCTCAGCGCCTCGCCGCGCAACCCCACCATCCCCAAAGCGTCCCCCAGATCGAGGTCGCAGCCGGGAAACAGGCTCGCCAGATACGGCCTGACCCGCTGCATCACCGGCGCCGTGAGGCGCTCCACCACGCGGTTGCGCTCCTGCGAGAAGACCTCCCACAGACGCTTCGCTGCCGCAGCCTGTCGCTCCAGGCGGGCGAGCTGTACGCCCTCCAGATCGGTGCGCGCCTGAGCATCCTGCAGCGTGTCATAGGTGCCCACGCCGGACGCGGCATGCAGCGCACCGGTAAGCTGCTGCACGCGGTCCCGGATGTCCTGGACCCGTCCCTGGAGGCTCTGCAGCGCCTGCGCCAGCCGCCGCGCATCGAGTTCAGCGTCCTCGCCCCCCAGGTCGGTGAACACCCGCCGGCAGTGCTCCACTGTCTGCTGCGCGAGCGCCCGATGACCAATGTGCTCCTGCAGCGTCTGGTTCAGCGCGTCCGCGTTGGGTCGCGCGGCCCAGTCCCCCATCAAACGCTCCCGCTCGGCGTGCTTGTCCTGGCGGACCCCGTCCAGCGCCGCGATCTGCGCACGGATGCTGGTCAGTTCGGCATTCACCGAGTCGCGCGCGCCGCGCGCGGACCGAACCTCATCGTCGGCCGCCGCGAGCGCCGCATCCAGCGTTTCCGCGCTGCCCGTCACCGGTATCTGCGGCCCGAGCCG
>JAKADE010000734.1 GCA_021820785.1 Pseudomonadota bacterium | reverse complement strand
TCGGCATGGTTGCGCCAGATCGTCAGGTTCACCTTGCTGCCCGGCATCAGGCTCGCGACGCGCACCGGCAGATCGTTCGAGTTCTCGATCTTCTGCCCGTTGAGCGCGATGATCACATCGCCGGGCCGGATGCCGGCGGCCTGCGCCGGGCTGCCCGGGTTGACGCTCGAGACCAGTGCGCCTTCCGGCTCAGGCAGCCCGAAGGAATCCGCAAGCCCCTGGTCGACCGGCTGGATGTAGATGCCGAGCTCGCCGCGGCGCACGTGCCCGGTGGCGATCAGCTGGTCGGCGACGTGCATCGCCACGTTGATCGGGATCGAGAACGACAGGCCCATATAGCCGCCGGAACGGCTGTAGATCTGCGAGTTGATGCCGACCACCTGGCCCTGCATGTTGAATAGCGGGCCGCCGGAGTTGCCCGGGTTGATCGGGACGTCGGTCTGGATGAACGGTACGTAGTTCGAGTGCGGCAGCATGCGTCCCTTGGCGCTGACGATGCCCGCGGTGGCACTGTTCTTCAGGCCGAACGGCGCGCCGATGGCGAGCACCCACTGCCCGACCTCGAGCCGGTTCGAGTTGCCGATGTTCACCGTCGGCAAATTATTGGCGTCGATCTTCACCACCGCCACGTCGGACACCTTGTCGATGCCGATGACCTTGCCGGTGAACTGGCGCCGGTCGCGCAGCTGCACGGTGATCTTGCTCGCGCCCGCCACCACGTGCGCGTTGGTGAGAATCAGGCCGTTCGGACGGATGATGAAGCCCGAGCCCTCGCCCTCGATCGGCCCCTGCTGCGGCGCCGGGAAGTTGCGGAAGAACGGCGCGAACGGGCTGTTCGGTCCGAACGGCGAGCCCTGCGTGCTCGAGCTCGGCGACTTCTCGATGACGCGGATGCTCACCACGGCCGGGCCGTAGCGCTTGACCAGGGTCGAGAAGTCCGGCAGCACGACGGCAACGCCGCCCTTGGCTGCGCTCGAGGTCAAGCCCGCCGGTGGCGTCGTGGCCTGTGCGGCCCGCACACCGTACAGAGCGGCCAGTGGGGCGGCACCGATCAGTGCGCCGAGCGCGGCCGCGATCAGCGGATTTCGAATCACATTCCTCATGGTCATATCAGCCTCTGCACATCCGATGGTCTGGACACGAACGAATCTAGGGTCGGACGATACGCGCGCAACCTTAAGCAACCCTTAAGAGCCGACCGTCTGCGGGCTGCGTCGCCGTTATCCGCTCATCCGGCACGGGTGTCCAGCCAGTGCACCAGGCCCTGGGTATTGAGATCGAGGTCCCCGGCGAGCAGCTCCGCGAGGCGTGCCTCGCTCACCGCACAGCCGTGCTGCTCGGCGAGCGAGCGCCAGAGCGCCCAGAGTTCGGCGCGGATCGCGCCGGCGCGGTCGCTCGCCCCGGCGTTGCGCCGCGCAATGCGCTCGAGCTCGCGCACCTGACTGAGCAGCGCCGCACCGAGCCGCGGCACGTCCGTGACGCGGCTGTAGTGCATCAGGTACAGCGCCTCAGGCGCACAGGCGAGCAGCCGCTCGATCGAGGCACACATCTGATCCGGATCGAACTGCGTCGGCGTGGTGGTCGGCGTGATGAACGCTCCCGCCGGGCTGTCGAGCTCCCGGTAGGAGATGCCGAAGGTGTCTCCGGTGAAGATACAGCGGTGGGCGCGGTCGACGAACACCTGGTGGTGCAGCGCATGGCCGGGCGTATGCAGGATGTCGAACGTCCGCCCCGCCAGACTGAGGCGCTCTCCGTCCTGCGTGCGCCGCACCCGCTGCGCGTCGATGGGCTCGATGCGACCGTACAGCCGCGCGAAACGTTCCCGGCCGTAGACCGCCTCGGCACCGGCGCTGAGCCGTGACGGATCAATCATGTGCGGCGCGCCGCGCGGGTGCACCACGCACAGCGCGTTCGGCAGCTCGCGCATCAGCCGGCCGGCGCCGCCGGCGTGATCCAGATGCACATGCGTGAGCAGCACATACTCGACGTCCTCGGGCGCGAGCCCGAAGCTGCGCAGCGCGGCGAGCAGGTACGGCACCGAATCATTGGTGCCGACATCGACGAAGGCTGCGCGCCCGTCCTGTTCGATCAGGTGCGCCGCGGCATGTCCGGGGTGCAGGTATTCGGTGTCGACGGCGGTGATGCCGTCGGGATGGCGCCACAACCTGGGGGTGGGCAACGCCGGCGATTCATCTCTCATGCCAGCGATGGTAGCCGGTTGCGCTAGCATAGCGATATGACCTTCCCGACACTGGTCCGCCGGGCGCTCGCCGCCGCGGTACTGACGACGTTTTATCTGGCGGCCGGCGCGACGCCCGCCGCCGCCACGCCCGCGGCGGCACCGCTCGCGCAGCAGCTCCAGCGCGCCGAGCACTGGCGCGGCGAGCGCTTCCTCGCCTGGCTCTCCACCGGACAGATGCTGATCGCGGCGCACACCGGGCGGCAGGTCCTGCTCGAGCGGCTGGCCTCGCCTGCGGCACAGCCGACAGTCCTGACGCCACTCGGCGAAGGGATCCGCGTGGC
>JAKADE010000733.1 GCA_021820785.1 Pseudomonadota bacterium | reverse complement strand
GCTTGCCCTTGTGCGTGATGCTCGAGAGTACGGAGCCCGCCTGGGCCAGATGGCCGGCGAGCTTCAGTCGCTGTGCCTCGCCGCCGGAGAGCGTCGGCACCGGCTGGCCGAGCGCCACGTACTCCAGACCGACGTCCGCGAGCGGTGCGAGGCGCGCGCACACCTCGCGTGAGTCGCGGAAGAATGCCAGCGCCTCCGTGACCGTCATTTGCAGCACTTCGGCGATGTTGGCGCGCCGGCCGTCGGCGCCCTCGCGGCGGATGTCGAGAACCTCATCGCGGTAGCGACGACCGTTGCAGTCCGGGCAGCGCAGATACACATCGGAGAGGAACTGCATCTCCACGTGCTCGAAGCCGTTGCCGCTGCAGGTCGGACAGCGGCCGTTGCCGGAGTTGAAGCTGAACGTGCCGGCGGTGTACTTGCGCTCGAGCGCGGCCGGCTCCGCGGCGAACAGGGCGCGGATGGCGTCGAATGCTCCGACGTAGCTGGCCGGGTTGGAGCGGGTCGTGCGGCCGATCGGGCTCTGGTCGACCATCACGACGTCGTCGATGAGTTCCGCCCCCGCGAGGGCTGCGAACGAGCCGGGCGCTTCAGTCGGCTTGCCGTGGTATTTCAGCAGCGCGGGGTAGAGCACATCCTCGATCAGCGTGGACTTTCCGGAGCCGGAGACGCCGGTGACGCACACCAGGCGCTTCAGCGGGATGCGCACCTCGACGTTCTTCAGATTGTGCTGCGTGACGCCGCGCAGCTCGATCCAGCGGTTCGAGCGGGCCTCGGCCACCACTTCACCCGGCGGTGGCGGGCGCGTGCCCGGACTCTCGGGACGCTCGCTGCCGACGCGCTTGCGGCCGCTTAAGTACTCCCCGGTCAGCGAGCGCGCGCTGCGGCGGATTTCGCGCGGCGTGCCGAAGAAGACGATGTCCCCGCCGCGCTCCCCGGCGCCGGGACCGAGATCGAGGATGCGGTCGGCCTCGAGCATGATCTGCGGGTCGTGCTCGACGACCAGCAGCGAGTTGCCCGCATCGCGCAGCCGCTTCATCACCGTGATGACCCGCTGCATGTCGCGCGGATGCAGCCCGATCGAGGGCTCATCGAGTACGAACAGGGTGTTGACCAGCGAGGTGCCGAGCGCGGTGGTGAGGTTGATGCGCTGCACTTCACCGCCCGAGAGGGTGCGCGACTGGCGGTCGAGCGTCAGATATCCGAGGCCGACGTCGGCGAGGTAGCCGAAGCGCGCGCGGATTTGCTCGAGCAGCAGGTCGGCCGCCTCGTCGAGCGGCTTCGGCAGTGTCAGGCCGGCAAAGAACTCCCGCGCCCGGTTCACCGGCAGCAGCATCAGATCGTGCAGCGAGAGTCCCGGCAGGCTCGCTCGCCGCGTCTCGCTCCACTCGGCGCCGCGCGGCAGGAACCGCGGTGTGGCGCCGAGCGCCGCGTCGGCTGCCTCACGGCCGCCGACGCGCCACAGCAGACCCTGGGTCTTCAGGCGAGCGCCGCCGCAGGTCTCGCAGGGCGTGTAGGCCCGGTAGCGTGACAGCAGCACGCGCACGTGCATTTTGTAGGAGCGGCTCTCCAGCCACGCGAAGAATCGCTTTGCGCCGTACCAGACGCCCTTGCTCCATTCGCCCTCGCCCTCGATCACCCAGTCGCGCTGCTGTGCGGACAGATCGCGCCACGGCGTGTCGAGCGGGATGCCGCGCTTGCGCGCGAACTTCTCCAGGTCCTGCTGACATTCGGCGTAGGACTGCGTCTGCCACGGCTTGATGGCGCCGCCGCGCAGCGTCTTGCCGTCATCCGGCACCACCAGGCCGTAATCCACACCGATCACGCGCCCGAAGCCGCGGCAGGTCTCGCAGGCCCCGAGTGGCGAGTTGAATGAGAAGAGACTGGGCGAGGGTTCCTGGTAGGACAGGTCGCACTCGGCGCAGTGCAGGCCGCTCGAGAATCGCCACACCGCCAGGGTGTTGGGCGGATCGGCATCATCGATGGCGTGAATGTTGACCTTGCCGCGGCCGACCCGCAGGGCCGTTTCGAGCGCCTCGAGGATGCGGCTGCGCTCGGCGCGGCCGGCGCGCAGGCGGTCCTGGATCACCTCGAAGGTCACCGCCGGCGCGGGCGCGGCCTTCTTGCGGCCCCGTTTGCCCGCAGGCGGGGGTGCGCTCGGACGCGGCGGCGGCTCGAGGAACCGGGTGTAGCCCTGCTTCTCGAGCAGCGCGCGCACCTCGTCGGTGGTGAAATTCGCCGGTACCTCGATCGGGAACGTGACCAGCAGGCGCGGATCGCCCGCGGCGGCGGCGCGCTCGAGCAGTTGTTGATGAATGCTCTCGGCGCTGTCGCGGCGCACCGGATGTCCGCAGCGCTGGCAGTGCAGCACCGCGGTGCGGGCGAAGAGCAGTTTGAGGTGATCGTTCAGCTCGGTCATCGTGCCGACCGTGGAGCGCGAGGTGCGCACCGGGTTGGTCTGGTCGATGGCGATGGCCGGCGGGATGCCCCCCACGGTGTCGACCTGCGGTTTGTCCATGCGGTC
>JAKADE010000732.1 GCA_021820785.1 Pseudomonadota bacterium | reverse complement strand
ATCCCGTTCGTGATCATCGACCTGGTGGTGGCGAGCGTTCTGATGTCGATGGGCATGATGATGGTCTCCCCGGTGACGATCTCGCTGCCTTTCAAACTGATGCTGTTCGTGCTGGTGAACGGCTGGACCCTGGTCATGGGCTCGCTCGCGGCGAGCTTCTATCACTGACGGAGAACACCCGAGTGACCCCCAATACCGTGATGAACCTGGGCACCACTGCCCTGGAAGTCACCCTGATGCTCTCCTTGCCGCTGCTGCTCGCCGCGCTCGTGACCGGCGTGATCGTCGGGGCATTCCAGGCCGCAACCCAGATCAACGAGATGACCTTGTCGTTCATCCCCAAACTGCTGGTGCTGGCGCTGGTAGTCGCACTCACCGGCCCATGGATGCTGCACACCATGGTCGAGTACACGCGAGAGCTCATCCTGAGCATCCCGCAACTGGTCAACTGACACCGACGCCGCGCGCATGATCGCCATCACTTCCGCCCAGCTCGAGCACGGCATCGCCGCGATCCTCTGGCCGTTCGTGCGCATCGGTTCGTGCTTCATGGTCGCCCCGGTGTTCGGGGCCGTGGCGGTCCCCGCCCAGATCCGCGTCGTGCTCTCCGGGGCGATCGCGCTGCTGATCGCTCCGCTGGTACCACTGCCGACCGGTGTCGCGCTGCTGTCCGGCGCCGGCGTACTGATCACCATCCAGCAGGTCATCGTCGGGGTCGCACTCGGATTCTGCCTGCGACTGGTATTCGAGGCACTCTCGCTCGGCGGCCAGATGATCGCCAACAGCATGGGACTTTCGCTGTCGTTCAACATCGATCCGCTGAACGGCACCAGCACGCCGGCGCTCGGACAGCTGTACACGGTACTGGTGACGCTAATTTTCCTGTTGCTCGACGGTCACACCGCCCTCATCCGCATCCTGGTCGACGGCTTTCGCACCCTGCCGATCGGCACCAGCGGGTTCGGTCCGCAAGGTCTGTGGACCATCGTCAACTGGGGCTCGATTCTCTTCTCTGGCGCGCTCGCGGTAGCACTGCCGGGGATCACCGCGCTGTTGATCACCAACCTCGCCTTCGGCATCGTCAGCCGTGCCGCCCCGACGCTGAACCTGTTCGCCACCGGCCTGCCGATCTCCATCATCTTCGGTCTGCTGGTGATCATCGTCACGCTGCCGGTGGTCGAGTCAGGCTTCGTTCGCCTGCTCGGCCAGTCCTTCATGCTCCTGCGCCGGTTGAGCGGAGGCTGAGCGATGGCCGACACCGACCAGGAAAAGACCGAACAACCTACAGGGAAACGCCTGGATGAGGCGCGCCAGGAAGGCCACATCCCGCGCTCGCAGGATTTCAATACCGCTGCGGTGCTGCTGCTCGCCGGCGGGGGACTGCGCATGTTCGGCGCGAACATCGCCGGAGCGCTCGCCGGACTGATGCACAGCGGCCTGCAGCTCTCGGGCGCCCAGGAATTCGACCCCAAGTACGCGCTCGCCACGGCCGGCAACGAGGTGATGCACGCGCTGCTCGCCTGCGCACCGCTGTTCGGGCTGACCGTCATCGCGGCGCTCGCCGCGCCGATGGCTCTGGGCGGATGGAACTTCAGCGTCCAGTCACTGGCGCCGGATTTCACGCGACTCGATCCGATCGCCGGCTTCGGCCGTCTATTTTCGCTGCGCGCCGTGGTGGACCTCGCCAAGGCGTTCGTGAAGTTTCTGCTGGTCTCAGGCACCGCTTTCCTGGTGCTGCGCAGCCAGGCCGCGCACATGCTCGCGCTCGGCAACGAGCCGCTCGAAGCCGGCATTGCCGATGCCGTGCGGCTGGTGGCGAGCGCCATGCTCATCATGTCCGGGACGCTCGGGCTCATCGCCGCAGTCGACGTACCGTGGCAGCTGTGGCAACACCACAAGCAACTTCGCATGACGCGCGAGGAAATCCGCGACGAAGCGAAGGAGTCGGAAGGCTCGCCGGAGACCAAAGGACGCGTCAGGCGCATGCAGCGCGATCTGCTGCGGCGCCGGATGATGCATGACGTTCCCACGGCGGACGTCGTCGTCACCAACCCGACGCACTTCGCCGTGGCTCTGCGCTACGACGAGGGCCGCATGCGCGCACCGCGGGTAGTCGCCAAGGGCGCCGACCTGATCGCGGCGCGCATCCGCGAAATCGCCACCGAGCATGCCGTACCGGTATTCGAGGCGCCGCCGCTGGCGCGCGCCCTGTTCCACAACGTCGAGATCGGCGGAGAAATCCCGACCGCACTGTATGTCGCGGTCGCGCAGGTCCTGACCTACATCTATCGCCTCAAAGCGGCGCGCGCGGCTGGACAGCTGCCACCCGAGCCGCCCGTCATCGATCCCTCGGTTGAAAACATTCGGCATTGATCCATGAGCACAGCCGCCGCCACCTCACCTTCGCTTCCCTCTCTGCGCAACATCCTGCGCGTCGGCATCGGCGTGCCGGTCGGCGTGCTCGGCGTGCTGGCCATGGTCATCCTGCCGCTGCCGCCGATCGCGCTCGACATCCTGTTCACGTTCAACA
>JAKADE010000731.1 GCA_021820785.1 Pseudomonadota bacterium | reverse complement strand
TGCGCCAGCTCGCCCGGCTGCCGAACCTGGTGCGGCTGCGGCGCATGCTCGGGTTGTTCGCGTTCTTCTACGTGCTGCTGCACTTCGCGGTGTACCTGCTGCTCGATGTCGATCTCGACTGGCACATGGTGGCCTCGGACATCCTCAAGCGGCCCTACATCACCCTCGGGTTCGCCGCCTTGCTGCTGCTGATCCCGCTCGCGGTCACGTCGACCAACCGGATGATGCGCCGGCTCGGGCGGCGGTGGAGCCGGCTGCACCGTCTGACCTACCTGATCGCAATCCTCGGGGTGTGGCATTTCTACTGGCAGGAGAAGATCGACGTGCGCGAGCCGCTGGTCTACGCCGGCATTCTCATGGTCCTGTTCGGCTACCGCTGGATCCGCAGTCCGAAAATGTGGGCCGTGCTGGCGCCGCTGCGTACCCTGCGCAGTGCACCGACGCACCACGCACCACACGCGGCACCGGTCCACCCCGTACGCACCCAGACCCAGTGCGCGCTCGGCGCTCGCGGTGTCTGCTCCACGTCGCCAAACGGCCCGTAACGACCTGCGGCGGGGCGGGCCGGCGCGCTTGCGCCAGTCATTTCACCGCCTTTACAGTGACGCGGTCACGCCAGTGGCCGTCTCGGCCGCTGCGGCCGATGACGCCAGAGACCGAGGATCCGCGCCATGCCGTACCCTGCCCTGCGCATCAGACTGCTGTGCTCACTGGCGCTGCTGCTTGCCGGACCCGCCCTGGCAGCACCGCTGGTGCCGGCGCGGCACGGCTCCTTTGCGCATTACACCTTCGCACTCACCTGGCAGCCCGGCTTCTGCAGCGTCTGGTCGGGATGCCGCCCCGACCAGCCGCACACGGTCCTCATCGGGTTGCACGGCTTGTGGGCCTCGCGCCCCCGCTCGCTGATCGAGCGGCACATCAGCGCGCCGCAATGGTGGCGCCGCGGCTGCGACTACTACCATGCGAGCCGCCGGCCACCGGCGCTGCCCGGCGCCCTGCTCGCCCGATTGCGTCGGGTCATGCCCCATCTGCGCCGCAGTCTGCTGGTCCACGAATACGACAAGCACGTCCAGTGCTTCGGCTTCGACACCCGCACGTTCTTCGTCACGGAACTGCGCCTGCGCCGGGCGGTCGTCAGGAGTGACTTCGGACACTACCTCACCTCGAGCGCACGCGGCCGCCTCGTCGCGCAAGCCGAAGTGCTGCGCGAATTCCGGCGTGCTTTTCACACCGACCAGCGTGCCGCGCTGCAGTTGCGCTGCGCGCGCACTCATCGGGACAAGGTCGTGTTGACGCAGCTTTGGATCACACTGCATGCCGATGCGCTCGAGCGCTTCCCGGGTCGCGGCGCACTGATGAACGCCCCCATCGCGCAGCACAACTGCCCGAGGTACTTCTGGGTACCGGCCTGGTCCTGACATCCTCACGCACGCGCAAGCTCCCTGCGAGGGTGCGCGTTTCACCCCGCAACATTTCAGAAATGTGACAGTTTCTTTACAGAGGAGTTAACGTCTCGCCCCCCGGCGTGTCCGTACGCGGCCGTCGCGCAGTACACTCTCACCGGGCCGCGGCTGCGGCCGGCATCCGAGGAGCGAATGCATGACTGAATCGGCTTTGACGCGCAGAGCATTTTTGAAGTCCCTCACGCTGACCGGCGGCGCGGCGCTCGCCGGCTTCCAGGCCCCGGCCCGCGGGGCGGACCTCTCGGGGCTGCGCCGGCGCATCGAGCACGTGATCGTGCTGTTTCAGGAGAACCGCAGCTTCGATCACTACTTCGGCGCCTATCGCCATCCGCGCGGGGCCACCGTGACCGGCCTGCTCGACCGCGACGGTGCGGTGGACCGGCGCTTCCACGGCCTGCAGAAAAATCCTGCCGGCATCCCGTATTCCTACCTGCCGATGCCGCAGAACATCCTCGGCTTCGACGGCGCGCTGTTCGAGAACCAGCCGTTTCATATGGGTCCCTACATGCCGCCCGGGGAAAATCTGCCGTGGGATCCGGAGCATCACTTCTTTCGCATGTTCGCCCAGGTCGACAACGGCGCGATGGACCAGTTCGTGGCACTCGCGCTGAAACGCCACCATGCGCCCTTCCACCGCGCCGGGGAGCGCGACCTGCAGCTGCTCGATGAGTCGCGACCCTCCGGGGCGGTGCTGGGTTACTACACCCGCGAGGACATCCCGCACTACCATCAGCTCGCCGACGAGTACGTGCTGTTCGATCATTTCTTTCAGGCCATGTCCGGGGGCTCGACCTGCAACGCGCTGTACCTGGTCGCGGCGCATTCGGCGCTCTGGCGGCAGGCGCCGGCGAACCTGCGTGGCAGCTTCACCCCGCCGCTGTTCGACCTGCCGTACGATCCGCACGGCGTGCTCATCAACGATCTGCCGCCGCTCAACGGACCGACCGAGGCGGACCCGCGCGCGCTGAAGTTCAGCCCGCCCCCCGCGGAGCAGACCTATCCGAACATCGGCGACCGCCTGAATGCCGCCGGCATCTCGTGGGCCTGGTACAACGAGGGCTGGAACGCCGTGA
>JAKADE010000730.1 GCA_021820785.1 Pseudomonadota bacterium | reverse complement strand
TCTCTCGAGCATCACCCCCTGCAGCAGCTGCTGCAGCGTCTGCGGGGCCGGCCGGCCCCGCACCCGCACCAGGTATTCTCGCTCGATCTGTCGCGAGGGGTGCATCAGGCCGTGCGCCACGGCCCCGTCGGTCGTGAACAAGAGCAGCCCGGCCGTATTGACGTCGAGGCGTCCGACCACGATCCAGCGCCCGCTGCGCGGGGCCGGGAGGCGGTCGAACACGGTGGGGCGGCCCTGGGGATCGCGCCGAGTGGTCACCTCGCCGAGCGGCTTGTAGTAGAGGAGCGCCTCGGCGGCGGCTGCACCGGGGCCAGGGCTCAGCTGCAGCCTGCGGCCGTCGAGCCGGACGTCCTTGTCCGCCCCGGCGCGCTCGCCGAGCTGCGCCGTACGGCCGTCCACCGTCAGACGGCCCTCTCGGATCCATTGTTCGATCTGGCGGCGCGAACCGACCCCGGCACTGGCGAGGAGCTTCTGCAGCCGGACCGGGGCGAGAGGCGAATTCATGGGCTGGGACTCATCCTGGGCAATCGCGCGCCGCACGTCCCGAGCGGCCGCCGGCACAGGTCATAACCCGGCGATCTCAGGTCATAGCCGACCATTGCTTGTGGGCCCGGGCGGCACAGGGGTAGAAATCATCGCATGATTTACGACAGCATTCTCGGCACGATCGGCCGTACGCCCATCGTGCGCATCCAGCGTCTCGCACCGAAGGACGTCACCGTGTACGTCAAGTGCGAGTATTTCAACCCGCTCGGCTCGGTGAAGGATCGCCTGGCGATCGGCGTCATCGAGGATGCCGAGCAGCGCGGCGCGCTCAAGCCCGGCCAGACCGTCGTCGAGGCGACCTCGGGCAATACCGGGATCGCCCTCGCCATGGTCTGCGCGGCCAAGGGCTATCCGTTCGTGGCGGTGCTGGCGGAGAACTTCTCGATCGAGCGGCGCAAGATCATGCGCATGCTCGGTGCGCGCGTGGTGCTGACGCCCGCCGCCGAGCGAGGCACCGGCATGGTGCGCAAGGCCGAGGAACTCGCGCGCAAGCACGGCTGGTTCCTCGCCCGGCAGTTCGAGAACCCGGCCAACCCGGCCTATCATCGCAACACGACGGGGCCGGAGATCCTGCAGGACTTCGCCGGCCGGCGGCTCGATTACTTCGTGAGCGGCTGGGGCACGGGCGGCACGCTCACGGGCACCGGACAGATGCTCCGTGTGGCCCGCCCCGAGGTGCAGATCGTCGCCACGGAGCCGTCTGCCGCCTCGCTGCTCGCCGGGCAGCCGTTCGCTCCACACAAGATCCAGGGCTGGACGCCGGATTTCGTACCCTCGGTACTCGACCGCGCGGTCCCGCACCGCATCGTGCCGGTAACGGACGCGGAAGCCATCGAGGCGGCGCGCAATCTGGCGCGCAGCGAAGGCATCTTCTGCGGCATCTCCTCCGGGGGCACCTTCGCCGCGGCCTTGAAAGTGGCCGAGCAGGCCTCACCCGGGTCGGTTGTGCTCGCCATGCTGCCCGACACCGGTGAGCGCTACCTGTCCACGCCGCTGTTCGAAGGGATCCCGGAGGGCGGGGACACCGACCTGTGAGATCCGCCGTGACCGCCATGTCCGTACCTCGATCCGACCGCTCCGAGCCCGATGCGCGGCGCTTTGCGCCCCTGCCTCAGCGCTTCCCGATGTGGCGCGGCGGCGTGCTGCACGATGGGCAACTGGCGTACGAGACCTGGGGCCGGCTGAACCGCGCGCGCGACAATGCGGTGCTGCTGTTCACGGGCCTCTCGCCGTCGGCCCATGCGGCCGCCTCGGCCCAGGACCCGCGCGAGGGCTGGTGGCAGCGCATGATCGGCCCCGGACTGGCGCTCGATACGGACCGACACTTCGTCATCTGCGTCAACTCCCTCGGCAGCTGCTTCGGTTCCACGGGCGCCGCTTCGATCAATCCGGCGACCGGCCGCCCGTACCGGCTTGCCTTTCCCGACCTGTCGATCGAGGACATCGCCCGCGCCGGCCACGAACTGGTGCGCACGCTCGGTATCCTGCGGCTCGACACGGTCATGGGGCCGTCGCTCGGCGGCATGGTGGTACTCGCGTATGCGGCGCTGTTCCCCGGTGCAGCGCGCCGCCTGGTGAGCATCTCCGGCACGGCGGCCGCCTCGCCGTTCACGATCGCCCTGCGCTCGATCCAGCGCGAAGCGATCACCTCCGATCCCGCCTGGCGCAACGGCGAGTACAGCCCGGACGCGCCGCCCGTGACCGGTCTGCGCCTGGCGCGCAAGCTCGGCACCGTGACCTACCGTTCGGCGGCCGAGTGGGCCGGCCGCTTCGATCGCCAGCCGATCCGACCCGACCTCAGCGAGAGCACACCGTTCGGCGCGCAGTTCGCCGTGGAGGGTTATCTCGAGGTCCAGGCGGCGCGCTGGGTCAACGCGTTCGACGCGAACTGCTACCTGTATCTGTCGCGCGCCATGGACCGATTCGATCTGGCCGCGCACGGCGAGCCGCACACGGTGCTGCGCCGCGCGGACCTCGCCGAGGCGCTGGT
>JAKADE010000038.1 GCA_021820785.1 Pseudomonadota bacterium | reverse complement strand
ACATTGGCGACTCGGCAATTGCCATCACGATGCTGCGATGCATTGCGCGCCTGAGTGGTTCGTGAAATTCGCGCGCGAGCACTCCCGTCCCAATCATGAAGCCCATTATTAAGGCGCTGTAGAGTATCCATCCGCCCGGTCCGAACGGCGTCATGAGCGTTCGTGGTAACGGGTCGTCGCGCCAGCGTCTCGGTTGCCAGCACATCAATTTCCATAGCGCCGCCAGCGCTCCACGCGGCGATGTCCCGGTGTTCTGCCCTGCCCTGACGTCCTGGCGCTGTTCAGATGATTCGACGTCCAATCGAGCTCGGGCCGGCAAATATCGCAGCCTGGCACCAGTCACGGCGGAAGTTGCAAGCAGGACTGGCAAGGTGACCCACTGCGGCGCGAACAGCAGCCAGGCCATGCTGCTGGGGATCAGGAACAGAAGCGACAGCGGCAGCAGCAAGAGCACGAGCAGCAGGCGTCTCCGGCGCGATTGGCCTGTGGCCCGGGGTGACGACAATCCGCCGATCATCGGCAGCGTGGCAACCGCGAGACTGCCGATGATAGGGCCGCCCAATGCGAGCAGGGGCGTGGCGAGGACCAGTCCCACGAAGAACAATACCGCCGCGATTGCGCCGTGTTCTGCCTCAAGCAGGCCAGGCGCCGCCATCGATATCTCGGTCGTGACCTGCCGCCAATAGTGGCGAGTTACGCATGATGGCGCGAACAGCGCGACCATCCACCAGGCCATCACAAATGGAGAGAGCCCGTGGTGGAACATCGCAGCCAACCCGTGAAGCTGCACGAAGCGACGTTCCGCCGGAAATCGCAGCGCAACCAGGAGGCCGAAGATTGCGCAGGACATCGCGAGCGGATTCTCTCTCACGAGCGTCGGTCGCAGGTAGTTGCGCAGCGCCGCCCGGACCAGCCGCAGATTCACCGGGTCATCTCCAGGAACGCCGCCTCCAGATCCGGTTGCCGCACGGCGACCGGTGCGCCCGCCTGTTGCACTGTCCGGGCAGCTGCCGCGTCATTCCACCCGTCGACCAGCAGTTCGCCCGTCACGCTATCATCGGCCAAAACCGACAACTCCGCCGGGAGAGCCTCGCGCGGGGCCTGTACCCAGCGCATCGTAGTGCGAAATCGCTCCATGGGCGTGTCGTGCACGATCATACCCCGGCGCATGAAGATCGCTCGGGTGGCGATCTTCTCAAGATCGGAGAGGATGTGAGACGAAATCAGCGCGCTGCGACCGTTTTCCCTGCAGAACCGGGCGATCAGCGCGACGAAGTCGAGCCTTGCCTGCGGATCTAGGCTCGACACCGGTTCATCGAGCACCAGGAAATCCGGTTCATGCCTCAGGGCAAGGAGAATGGCCAGACGTTGCTTCTGTCCCCCGGACAGCGTTTTGACCCGCTGTTTCATGTCGAGCCCCGCCCACTCAAGCAGCCACGGCGGGACCGGATCCAGCGCGCGGGCATAAAACTTGCCGAGATAGTCGATCAGTTCGCCGACTTTGAACCAGGTGAAGCCGTTCAGCGCTTGGGGAACAAAGCCAATCCGGCCGAGCGTCGAAGGGCGTAGCTCTTCCGTCCGCTCGCCAAAGAGCCGGACTTCTCCGGCGCTTGGCAACAAGAATCCTAGCAGGCAGCCAATGAGCGTCGTCTTGCCCGCGCCATTGGGCCCCAGAAGCCCGACAATCTCGCCCGCTCCGATGGTGAACGAGACGCCCGCCAGCGCTTCACGGACCCCGTAGCGCTTGCGCAACTCCTGCACATCCACAAATGTCATCACATTCCACTCCGAGCGTCCCATGATTCTCGTTATGCGCGGTCATCGTCTTCGGGTTGCTGGATACGATAACGTCCCCTTCCTGCTTGAGACTATGCCACAGCCAGTCGACCTTCGCAGCGCGCGGGTGAAGTTCGCCGCATTTTGGACATATCTCCGGTTCAAGTTGTGTCGCTTTCAGTGCGACGGACCGTCTGCCCAATTCTTTGCCCCCTGCCTCCTGCTCCGTACGCGACAGATTCTTCGGCCGGATCACTGGCCGAGACGAGACCGGATGAGAACGGCGTTGCGCTGACGAGACGCAACTGCACGGGATCGCAGAGTCCGAACACCGGCGATTGCCGGCGGTTCAGGACTACCGGGTGAACCACACACCAGCCCCCGCAAAGCCTTACACTCTGGCGCTCTGACAGCAGATGACACGAGGCAGAGATGGGCACAGATCGGATGGAAGCCTTCAGCGACGGGGTGATCGCCATCCTGATCACGATCATGGTGCTCGACCTGAAAATTCCGCGGGAAACCGACTTGCGCGCGCTAATTCCCGTGGTGCCCGTGCTGCTCACCTACGTGCTGAGCTTCATCTATCTCGGCATTTACTGGAATAATCATCATCATCTCTTGCTGGCGACGCACCGCGTGAGCGGGGGTATCCTCTGGGCAAATCTGCATTTGCTCTTCTGGCTCTCGCTCATCCCCTTCACAACCGGCTGGATGGGGGAAAATCACTTCGCCTCGGTACCGACTGCGGTCTACGGTCTGGTTCTGCTGATGGCAGCCGTTGCGTGGTGGATCCTGCAGCAGCGGATCATTGCGACGCAGGGGGATGAGTCGATCCTGCGGCGGGCGGTCGGCGGCGACTGGAAGGGCAAGGTTTCTCCCCTGCTCTATCTGCTCGCCATCGTTCTTGCGGCGTATGCGCGGTGGATCTCGGTCGGCCTGTACGCATTAGTGGCGATGCTCTGGCTCATCCCGGACCGGCGAATCGAGCGAGTGCTCGTCGTGGCTCCCCCAAAAGAGTAGATTGGGGAGTGAAGTTCGCGATCCGAGTGCAGATGGGGCAGGCAGGAACGCCGGTTCAATCGAAGCTCGTTGCGCTCGAAGAATTGATGGAGCGAATTCAGACGATGAGAGCGCTGCTGCAAGATCGCCAGGGACCATTGTGGTGACCGATGCGGGAACGAGCACGGTTGCTGCCGGGCCGCTCATGCAGCAACAAGCATGCCATGACGGTGCTCGGTACGATCTGTAAGACCCAACTTCGGGCAATGAGAGCGTGGGGTGATGCATATGGTGCGGACCCGCATTGTCGGTACAGCGCTGGGGCGCATTTCCGCTGCTGTGGCGCTTCCCGTTCTCATGGCATCGCCCGCTTTGGCGGGCCCCGCCGCGCCTGATGCGGCGATGCTGAAACCCGTCCAGGAGTGGATCGCGGCATATAACGCAGGCACGGGCCCGCTGGCCGAGAATATCTTCACCCGAGATGTCGTCATTAGCGACGAGTTCCCGCCGTTCATCTGGACCGGTATTTCGGGCGAACATCGGTGGGCCACCGCAATCGATCACATCATGAAGCCGGGGCAGGAACACGGTTCAGCGGGTTCGCCGCACTTCTTCGAACGCGCAAGAAGCGGACGTCGGGTGTCCTTCGTTCTGCCGGCGCACTTGTGGATTTCAGGCCCGAAGGGAAGACTGAGCGAGCGAGCGCTCTGGTTCTACGTGCTCGTGAAGTCTGCGCACGGCTGGAAGATTGCAGCGGACACTTGGACGACCAGTCATATCGCCTGGAAATAGGATATAGAGCATGGCGTTAGCATACTCCTCTGCTCCGTGCCGCGGCTCGGCCACTCGCGACGCTTAATCCCACAAAATGCTGCTAATCCCGTCGCAGATGATGACGCCACCGCAGCGCGGGCAGGGATCAACGTCGGTCCAGACCGTCAAATTTGAGCTTTTGCAGGAAGGGCAAACATCGAAGTGTTCGCTGCCCTCTTCCTGCTGTTGTTCCTGAGGAGGATCGTCACTGAGATAAACGTCCGGCGCAGGCCCCGTCGTGACATCGTGCAGCGCCTCGCACTGCGGACAGTATCGGGTCTCCGTAAACACCGTCATGCCGCGATCCGGCCCGCCACTGACGGTCGCAGTCATATGACAGCCTTCGCAGTGGAAATGTCTACGCTGCCCCATGAGCCCCCTCCCCGTTCGGAAGCTCATCGATATCGATGTAGCGCGAAGTCGCCTGATGCACGGAATGCCAGCCCCAATCGCGATGTCGTTTCAGCCCAGTGGCGTTCCCGAGTCGATCCACGATGTTCGCCTTCTGGGAGTTGCTCAGGGTGGTTTCAGCGTAAATGCTACACGTTGCCTGTGCCGGGCCAGTCATGCCTTTCATCATCTTCTTCGATCTGGCGAAACACGAACCATCCAGTAATCGGCACCTTGGGTAACCGGTGATCCTACTCCAGCCTGCTAAAGGGATTCCACGGTGTTTATTTCAATTGGATATATCTATATCACGACGAACCCCTGAGGGGATCGCTCAGGGTTTCGTGGGCCTCGTATCAGACGACGACCCCATCATCGCACCGGGCTGGCTGCCGGCCAGCTGCGGCAACGGCTTCGGCCTCGGCCCCAGTGGACCGAACGGCGGCCACCGCTTGCTGAAGGTGTTGATGATGTTGCCGGCAAGTAGCGGAATCTTCTTCTGATCGAGATGATCGATATTGATGACGCCGAGGTACGTTAAGGCACCCTGGGAATGAATGAGCATATTGAACAGCTGCCCTGTCGGCCCCGTCGGCGCGGCGTGATTCTTGCCCTTCAGGAGGTGGAACGCGGCCGCGAGCATGGGCTCGAAGAAGGTATGAGCCACTGCGATACTCCAACCCTGCGGGTTCTTGCGATTGTTCACGCTCGGCGCGGCGTAAACGAACAGGCGTACCATCGGCCAGGGCTTGCCGTGAACGTAGCCGTCGGTCTTAAGATCCTGCTGCAGTGCCGCAAGCAGTGGTTGTCCCACCGAGTGCACCGGGCAGATGACATCGACCTGTACCGCAATGGCTTGTGTTTTCGGTTGAGCCGCGGTTGCGTATGCGCAGCTCAGCACGCAGAGCAGCACGGTGCCCGCCATGAATTTGAGTGTCGTCGTCAAGGGGCTACCTTGGGGTGAGGAGCGGGTTGAGACTCGATCAGGTGCCACAACTGGATCGGATAAACGCCCCATGCGCGCGCATGGGCTCTACGCTGCCGCGGACCGACGCGTGCAACTGCTCAAGATGCAGCTGGATCTTACTCGAATCTGCCCCGGCGACCAACCGCTCGACGCGGTGCGGCAGGAGGTGCTGCCCGACCAGAGCGGACAGACAGCCGAGGACGGGAGGGGTCAGGCCGTCTTCGTGCTTGAGTCGCCCGTGACTCGGGAGCTGCCCGATCTTCTTGAGCGGATTCGAGTCGAACGAAGGCTCGCGCAGTGCTGCCGGAACGCTCCGACACGTGACGGGAGGCGCTCGCGTTAGAGCTGGGCGCTGGCGAAGGCTGAATGTCGCGGGGTGAATTGTCTAACGGCGCGCACGAGTTCCGGATCGTCGCAGTCTAGCGAGTTGATTCTCGGACTGACCGCGTGGCTGGCGAGCAGCTCCTCCGGTGCTGTTCGGAGCAGCGCGCGCGCCTGGACTGGAGTCCCGCGCAACCAGGTGTCGACGTCCTCGGCCGCGATGATCGCCGGCATTTCTCGCGTGGCGCTCTGGATGGATTCGACCGGCGCACACGAGGGTACTGTGAGGATGGTGCAGCCCTCGATCACATCGCCATCTTCCGTCTCGGTCCGGTCCCAGATGCCGGCCACCGAAAACACGGCGCGGTCCTGGGCGTGAACGAAGTACGGCTGGCGGTATCCCGCCGGGGTCAAGCGCCAGGTGTAGAACCCGGCGAACGGCAGAATGCAGCGCTGGCTGTTGAGCCAGGGGCCGCGAAAGAGCGGACTGTCTTCGAGCGATCCGACCGCGAGGCGCAGCCAGAGACCGGCCGATGCATCGCCCTTGGCCCACGCCGGGGTCAGTCCCCAGCGCATCATCACGGCTTCGGACTGGCCGGCATACAGACGCACCGCCGGGACAAACCGGGTGGGCGCGACGTTGAAGCTCGCCGAGAATCGCCACCACTTGCACTGGGGTGCAAGTTCGCGCTCAGCCAGCTCCTGGTCCGGTAATACATATCGCTCGCACATGCTGGAACCATAGTCCATGCGGACCGCATCGCCTGTGACGCATTGCACGAGTTGGAACATGAGTGCTTGCAGTACGCGGTGTCTCCGTCAGGCAACGCCGGGGGCCAAACTATTTCATATTCAGCGCCTTACACATCACTGGCCCCGTTCAGTCGTGGCGGACCTGCCGTGGAGGCCCAGCCGGCCGGAGGTGCGGCCTGACCGATGCCACGTATCGGAACGCCATGCGACCGCGAACATCACCACCACCATGAGCGCGACGATCAGGACCTGATCCAGCACGCTCGGCCCATGGGCACGCGGGGGCCCAAGCAATGCATCGGCGAGCACGCACACCGGAATGTGCGCAGCGAACACCTGCAAGGAATTGCGGCCGAGCAGTTCGAGCACACTCAAACGTGCCCGGCGTAGAAGCGGCAGTAGCGTCGGGGTGAGCACGAGGCCGAGGGCCACCGCATCGAGGATCCGAAGCGGGCCGAGCTTCCATTTGTCGACGAGTGCAGAGCGATCCGTGACCTCGACGGACAGCACGGCCGCATGGTGGCGCCAGATGAGAAACACCACGGCGATTGCTGCAGCGGCGACGAGTACGAGTGGTGCGCGCGTCCAGCGCAGATCCGCGCTCGCCCACCGGTGCTGGCCGGCACCGATCCACACGCCCGCCGCCCAGACCAGCTGCCAGCCGAACCAATTGAAGGCGCCGAAGGCATCGAGCGGCAGCGGCACACCGGCTCCAGACACCCATCCATACAGCAGCCGGGCGCCCTGCAGCTGCGCGAACAGCCACAACACGACCGACCCGCTCAGGATGGCCAGCCATCCGATGCGCTCGCCCGCCCGCAGAATCGCCGGCGTCGACACCAGAAACACGATGTACATCGGCAGGATGTCGAGCAGTGGCGGCTTGTAGATCAGCAACGGACTGCTCGCGAGCGCCCAGAGAGGATGCTGGAACAGAACTTCCAGATAGTTGTGCAACGCGGCGCTTGCGAACCACCGCACCGCGGCAACAGCTGCGATGAAGATCATCGCGAGCAGCAGCAGATGGTAGCCGTAGAGCGTGCGCGCACGATGCAGGAGGCAGCCGCGCACGTACTCGAGGCCGCGCTGAACCATCAGCGGCGTGTAAATCGAGCCGACCAGAAATCCGGACAGAAACACGAAGCCCGTGGCGGCCGAGGCATAGCCGAATGGCTCGTTGGCGTACGGGCTCAGCGCGGTGGGCAGATGCACCGCCGCCATCAACAGCAAAAATGTACCCCGCAGGGCGTCCAGGTCGTTGCGACGCGCCATCAATCTCCTGCATTCGGTCAGCGGCGATTGCGGCCCGGCGGCGCGCTGTGGCCATCCACTCGCGCGATCCGATGCAGCAGCACGACCTCGAGAGTGGCTCGGCACAGGCGCTGCAGAGCACCTCTATATCGGTTCGACGGCGAGATCGCTGTCAGGTTCCGTACAGCGGCACTCGTTCTTTGCACGCGTCACACTCCACCGACACGCGTCCTCATACGGCGACACGTCCGTGGTGCGAATCGTTACACGCACTGATGCGAGGTATGGCGTCCCCAACTCGGCTGCTGTGCAGCTGCTCTCTGATGCGAGCTGCCCGTGCCCGGCGCCTGCGGGCGGGCGACGGGGGCCGCACGAAGCCCCCCCGAAGGGTGGAGCGCGAACGATTTGCCGAGCGCGGCGCAAGACCGCTCTCTATAATTCCAGGCGGACCGTCGAGCCTTCGGGAGGATCGCGCACCGCCGGGAGCCCTCCGGAGTGAGATCAGTCGGCCGTTCAGCACGCCCCTGGGGACTTTGCCATGCCGCACGTTTCGCATGCGCCCGCCGACCATTACAGTCCCGAGCGCTCGGCGGTCACGGACCTCGATATCCGCTTGATTGCGCTACGTCAGAGCACGCCCTTTCTGCGTCGCGTGGCGGCAGGTGCGCACCTGGGCGTCATCTCGGCCTGCACCGCACTCATCGCCTATCTTCCGGCCCGTGCCGCGGGGCTCAGCGAGAGCTTCTGGAGCGCCATCACGGCGATCGCCGTCGTTCAAACGGAATTTCGGGCGACCCAGTCCACCGCGCGCGATCAGTTCGTCGGTGCCGCCATTGGAGGGCTTTCCGGGATCGGTGCACTGCTGGCACTGGGGCATGGTCTGGCGGCGTACTCGATCGCGGTCGTCCTCTCGGTGATCGTGTGCTGGGCGCTCAATATGGCCTCTGCGAGCCGCCTCGCGGGCATCACCGCGACGATCCTTCTCCTGGTTCCGCACGGCGGCAGCGCCGAACAGATGCTCATCGCGCGTGTCAGCGAGGTCGGCTGGGGCGTCTGCACCGGCGTCGCGACGGTTTGGCTCGCCGCGCGCTTTCCAGGCGAGCGGCTGCTGCGGCTGCGCGAGCACCGCCCCTGACCTGCGCGCGCCCCTGCCGTCGGCGCACCGACAGAGAGACTCCATGCATACCCATGAGCCCTCCCGGCGCCTGCTCGAGCTGCTGCGGATCGACTGGCCGATCATCCAGGCACCGATGGCCGGCGTCTCGACGCCGCAGATGGCTGCGGCCGTCTCCAATGCGGGCGGACTCGGCTCCATCGGTGTCGGCGCCATGAGTGCCAGTGCCGCGGCGCAGGCCATCGAGGCCTTTCGGGCGTTCTCGCAACGCTCACTGAACGTCAACGTCTTCTGCCATGCGCCCGCGCGAGCGGATCCCGCTCGTGAGGCGGCGTGGATCAATCGGTTGCGGCCGCAGTTCGAGGCGCTGCAGGCACAAGCGCCCGCCACGCTCCGCGAGATCTACACCAGCTTCACCGTCGATGAGGCAATGTTCAACACCCTCCTCGCCGCCCGTCCGGCCGTGGTGAGCTTTCATTTCGGGCTGCCGCCGCCGGAGTGGATTCGAGCGCTGCGCGAGGCGGGCATCGTGCTGATCGCGACCGCGACCAGTCTCGCGGAGGCGAAGGCCAGCGTCGAGGCGGGCGTGCAGGTCATCGTGGCCCAGGGGTACGAAGCCGGAGGCCATCGAGGGATCTTCGACCCGCAGGGCCGCGACGATCAGCTCGGTACCGTGGCGTTGACACGGATCCTGTCTCGCGCGATGAGCGTACCGGTCATCGCCGCCGGCGGGATCATGGACGGCCGGGGCATTGCCGCGGCGCTGCACCTGGGCGCCGCCGCAGTGCAGTTGGGGACCGCGTTCGTGGGGACGGACGAGTCGGCGGCAGATGCCGGATATCGCCGCGCCCTCGGCAGCGATGCCGCCTACCATACTGTCATGACGCGTGCGATTTCCGGACGTCCGGCACGCTGTCTCGCCAACCGATTCACGGCCCTGGCGGCGCAAGTCCGCGCCGATGAGGTGCCGGCCTATCCCGTCGCCTACGATGCGGGCAAAGCACTGCACGCAGCCGCAAAGGCTGCAGGTGAATCCGGCTTCGGCGCCCAGTGGGCTGGTCAGGGCGCCCCGCTCGCCCGACGGCTCGGTGCCGGGGCGCTCATGGCCGCACTGGTGCAGGAGCTGACAGACGGCTGAGCGCCGTCGGGTAGCGCCACGCCGGGGCCGGTCACTGAAGATGGAACGGCATACACCACGGCGAGAGCACGCGCGCGACGCAGTCGGCCTCCGACTGGCTCACCCAGGACGGCACCTCACCACTCGGGATCGGCAGAATCAATTGCAGCAGCACGTCTCCGGTCTTCTTCAGAGCCGGCAGGAGTCGCGCCGAGAGTTCAGGGGGAGCAGCCCCGGCCTTCGTATGCGCCGCAGCGTGCGGTGCCGGGGGTCCTTGTGCCAGGGTCTGACGGTCTTCCGACCGATGGTTCGCCGTGTTCGGCAGCGTTGCACATCCGCTCAGGCAGCCGATCACGACGCCGGCTGCGAGCAGTGCGATCAGGCCACGGCCCGCCGCTTCTCGCCTGTTGTTGCGCATCCGTTCACCTCCGGCAGCCCTCTGCCCGCCGAGCGCGGCGGTTCCGTCCCGCCGCATGAACCTCAAGCTCCAGCGCCAGCCCCACTGTGCCGCGACCAGCGCGTCTCGACCCGATAGTACACCCGACGTCACACGTCGACACACCACAGCTCGGTTCGGCACGGGCTATCCCGAGCGTCTGCGCTCATGCATCATCGTCTCGCCCGACCCGCTTCATGGTCGACCTGGAGGATCCTGTCATGACCTCGATGACGCCGGAACTCACTCCCGCGGCACAGCTGGCAGGTGCCCAGCCCCTGCAGTTTCCCAACGAGAGCGCCGACTACCGGGCGCAGCGCACCGCCCTGCTCGCCGAGGAGATCGAACTGCGCCGACACATCGAGCGCGTCGCCGCGCTGCGCCGTGCGCTGCCCCCCGGCGGCGCGGTCCGCGGGGATTACCGTTTCCAGGGCGAGGAGGGTACGACGGATTTCGCCGGTCTGTTCCGCGGTCACTCGACGCTGGTCGCGTACAGTTACATGTTCGGCCCGCAGCGCGAGCAGCCCTGCCCCATGTGCACGAACCTCCTCGGCGCCTGGGAAGGCAATGCCGCGGACATCGACCAGCAGGCCTCGCTCGTCGTGATCGCCCGGTCACCGATCGAACGGCTGCTCGCCTGGAAGCATGCCCGCGGGTGGCGCAATCTGCGTCTGTATTCGGACCTCAACGGCGCCTACTCGCGCGATTACCTGGCGGTCTCGCCCGAGGGTGAGGAAATTCCGGCCCTGAACGTGTTCACCCGGCGCGACGGCACGCTGCGGCACTTCTGGTCCGGTGAGATGACCTTCGCCACCGCCGATCCGGGCCAGGACCCCCGCGGGGCACCGGATCCGGCGCCCCTGTGGATGGTGCTCGACTGCACCCCGGAGGGCCGTCCGGCCCACTGGTACCCCCGGCTCGAATACCCCTGATCGCTCGGCGCAGACCTAGGCGCCGCCGATCAGGACGCGTCGGCCCTGCGCGGCCGTACGCGTCCCGCCTCGCCTAACGTCGCAGCGCCGCCAGATCGTTCTTCGGCAGCGGTGCGACCTCCCAGCCGCCGCCGAGTGCCTGGTACACCGCAACCAGGCTCGTGGCCGTCGCCGTCCGGTCGGCCGCGAGCGCATCCTCGGCCTGCAACTGCGTGCGCTCGGCATCGAGCACCGCCAGGAACCCAACCATGCCACCGCGGTAGCGGACCGTGGCCAGATGCGCCGCGAGCGCGCTCGCTCGGGCCGCGTCCGCGGCGTTACGCTGCTGGGCGAGATCGCGCGCATGCGTCACCAGGGCATCCTCGGTCTGCTCCAGCGCATGCAGCACGGTGCGCCGATACTCATCGAGGGCCACGACTTCCCCGGCCCGTGCGCTCGCGATCTCCTCGTGAACGCGACCGAGGTCGAACGCCGCCCAGGAGATCCCGGGTCCTATCGAGTATGCCCGCGCCCCCGAAGTGCCCAGCCCCGAGAGCGACACCGCGCTGTAGCCGATGCTTCCGGTAAAGGTGACTTTCGGAAACAGATCGGCGATCGCCACTCCGACGAGGTCCGTCGATTGCGCGAGGTTCATCTCCGCGGCTCGGATGTCTGGCCGCCGGCGCAGCATCTGCGCCGGGCTGCCCACCGGCACGATGCGCGGCAGATGCGGCAGCGGATGCGGCTGGCGCAGCAGCGCATCGAGCGCATCGGGCTGGCGGCCGAGCAGCACGGCGAGGCGGTGCATCGAGCGGCTCACGGCGGCCTGCAGCGGCGCGATGCTCGCCAGCGTCGTACTCAGCTGAGCCTGGGCTCGCGCCACGTCGAGTTCGGTGCCGCTGCCCGCGTTCAGTTGCGCCCGCGTCAGTGCCAGTGCCTGCTGTTCGATGCGCACGTTGGCGCGTGCCACCGCGAGCTCGCTCTGCTCGCCCCGGAGCTGGAAGTAATTGCGCGCCACCGCAGCAATCACCGATACCTGCGCATCGTGCAGGTTCGCGATCCTGCGCTCGAGCGCTGCGTTGCGCGCCTCGATGCCGCGGCGCACCCCACCGAAGAAGTCGAGTTCCCAGACGGCATCAAAGCCAGCGTCGTACGCGCTGGTGGAATACGCCGCGCCGAAGGGGTTCGACGCGGCGGCCACGCGCTGCTTCGTATAGCCACCCGCCGCGGTCACGGTCGGCGCAAGCTGAAAGAGCGACTCGTCCCGCAGCGCCCGCGACTGCATCAGGCGGCCGAGTGCGATGCGCAGACTGTAGTTGGCCCGCAGCGAGGTGCGCACCAGGTACTCTAGGGTCGGGTCCTGGAACTGCTTCCAGAACGCCACTGTCATCTTGCGGCTCGAGTATGGGCCGGCCGCGGCGGCCGTGAACCGTGCATCGAGGGGCGTCTTCGGCCGCACGTAGTTCGGACCCACCATGCAGCCGGAGAGCGCCGTCAGTGCGAGGCCGAGCGGCAGCAGCAGCTTCAGGCGGCGCGTAACCGTCGTGCGAAGAACGTGATCACGCATGATTCGGCTCCTGGGCAAGCAGCGTCTCCCCTGCCCTCCTGCGGTCGGTGATTCGTCGCACCAGCACATAGAACACCGGCGTCAGCAGCAGCCCGAAGAAGGTCACTCCGAGCATGCCGGCGAACACCACGGTGCCGAGCGCATGACGTATTTCGGCGCCGGCGCCGCTTGCCAGCACCAGCGGAACGACGCCCATGATGAAGGCGAACGAGGTCATGAGAATCGGTCGCAGCCGCAGGTGCGCCGCCTCCAGCACCGCCGTAACGGTGTCGCGGCCATGCTCCTCCTGCAGGTGCTTGGCGAACTCCACGATCAGGATCGCGTTCTTGCACGCGAGGCCCACCAGCACGACCAGTCCAACCTGCGTGAAAATGTTGTTCGTACCGTGATCGAGCCACACGCCGGTGATCGCCGCGAGCAGGCACATCGGAACGATCAGGATGATCGCGAGCGGCAAGCTCAGACTCTCGTACTGTGCCGCGAGCACCAGGAACACGAACAGCGCGCACAGCGGGAAGACGATCTCGCTGGTG
>JAKADE010000729.1 GCA_021820785.1 Pseudomonadota bacterium | reverse complement strand
GCCGGGAACGTGCCGTGTTGTCTCTGATCGCCAAAGGTCTGCAGATCACGCAGGTCGCCGATGCGCTGCACATCAGTGCGCATACGGTCGGCAGCCATCTGAAGAACATCTACCGCAAGCGCAAGCTCTCCTCGCGCGCCGAGGCGGCCCTCGAGGCGCGAAAGCTCGGCTTGGTCTGACACGGCGAGGCGCGCGCGACTGCGGGCACCTCGCAGCAGCACCGGAGTCATGGACCATGATGCATCCGTCGACTCGTGATCCGCCGCGGCGCGCTGGAACGCCAATGTCGCTCGCCGCGCAGCGGTTCGAACACTACGCTCACTGCGTGACGCAGCGTGTTTCGGCCAGAACCATTGCGTTTCTCGACCGATCCGGCAACATCTGGTGGTCTTGCGGCGAAGACCTCGGTGCCGATGAACGGTTGAGCGACCGGTTGCGCGCGTTGTCGGACCTTAGCCGACGGACGCAGTGGGTCGATTGCGTGCGCCTGCTGCTCACACTGCCCATCGCGCGCCCAGGGGAGGCCCTTGGCGTGCTCCTGGTCTCCTGTGTGCGCACATCGGATGAGACGCTCGATCAGCTGGCCGCCGCCGTGGCCCGGCAACTGGCCCCGGTGACGACCGATCTGGCGGCGGAACTGGCTGGAGACGCAGAGCGCGGCGCGCGCAGGCCTCACTGCGAAGAGCCGACGGTCGAATTGAGGGTGCCGTTTGCCGCCGGGCGGCCCGCGAGTTCGTCTGAGCGCGAGCGGGCGGCGCTCGATGATCTGCTGCGCGACGCGCTGCGTCGGTTTGGTGCGGTGTTCGCGGCGGCGTTCATTCCGGAGCGAGCGGTCGATCTGACCTGCAGCGCCTCTGTGAACGAAGCGCTGACACTGAACCTCTACCGCGCCATCCAGTTGCATCTGTTGCGATTCATGATGGCGCGCAGTGAGACACTGCTCATCAATCGCCCGACCGCCGCGCACGGCATTCCCTCGAACAAGATCCTCGCTGTTCCGATTGAGCTGCCCGGCCGAGGAGCGATCGGCCTGCTGCTGTTCCTGCGCGATCCGACGCAACCGGACTTCGCGGCGCGCGACGTACCGCTCGCGGTCGGCGTCGCCCACGGACTCGCTGCGCATGCGCAGCATGACCATGATCCGCTGACGGCGATGCTCACCGGCCCGGCGATGCGCTCGGCGGTGCTCAACGCACTGGGCTACCGGGCTGCCTACGAGCGTCACAGCCTGATGTATCTGGACATCGACGGACTCGGTGCAGTCAATGAGGCGTATGGATATCCCGCCGGCGATGTGGTCATGACGCGCCTCGGTGTGCTCCTGCGTCCTCCGCTGCTGCCAGCCGATGCCATTGCGGCTCGGCTGAACGGCGATCGCTTTGGGGTGCTGTTGCCCGGTAGCCGCACGGCCCGCGCGGAGCATCACGCGTTGCGGGTGCGCGCCGCCTTGGCCGGGACGCCATGGAGCGGGTCATTGGTCGGACGTACGGTCACGGCCAGTATCGGCATCACGGGTCTTGCACTCGAGTCGGGCAGTGAGAGCTTCGACCTTGCGCTGCTTGCCGCGGAGCTCGCCTCACGCGCAGCGAAGCAGCGCGGTGGGGACTGCACGGAGGTCTATTCGCCGCTGACTTCGGACGGAGTCTATCGGGAGAAGGATCTGGTGCGCGTCATGCGACTCAGAGCGGCATTGTCGGCGCCGCGCGGCCGCGCGGCGCCATAAGACCCTCGCGGCTGGTGCCTGAATCGGTCCCAGACATCCCCAGATCACGGGATTGTGCGCCGGATGGGCAGGGCGGACCATTGTGGCGTCTTCAGGGGTGAAACGCGTGATGTTGCCCAACGAACCGGCGATGATGGACCTGATGCTCGATCAGTCGCGCGAACCGATCCTGGTCGTCGACGCGCACAGTGCGCGCATCCTGCTCAGTAATGGCGCGGCAGCCGATCGGTACGGGTGCGAGCGCGCAGTACTGCGCGACTGTTCGTTGTTCGGACTCGCGCCGCCGCAGGACGAGCCGGTGTTGCGCGAGCACTGGCGGCGCAGCCCGCCACTGCTGCATGACTACGGGCAGTGGCGGCAGCGGCGCCCGGATGGGAGTACGTTCTCGGTCGGCATCATCGGCGACAGTCTCGCCTTTCGCGGGGGAGCGGCGCGGATATTGCTCTTGCGGCCGGGGAGGGCGGGTGCGCACGCCGCGGCGTCTGCGCGGCCGGGTGTACAGACCGCCGGCGAGCGCTTGCGCCCCACGCCGCGTGCACTTCTGAAAGTACTCTCGGAGATGGAAGCGATCCGGGTCTGTCTGGCGCAGGCCGCGCCAGGGCGCCTGCCGACGCTCGTGCGCTTAAGGGAATGTCTGGAGCGTGGCGCGGATGAGTGCCCGGGCGGGCAGTCGGGGGCCGGACCGGCGCGCAGCGCTACGGGCACGGCGCTTCCGATCGGCGGGCAGGAGGCCTGGGATGTGCTCGATCTGAGTGCTCTGGCGGAGCGCGTCGTTGCACAACTGCGCTGCGAATATGTCGGTCGGGCCGTCGAGGTCCACG
>JAKADE010000728.1 GCA_021820785.1 Pseudomonadota bacterium | reverse complement strand
TCGTTCTTCCGGTACGTCACGGTATGCGACCTGCCTGGATGCTCCGTACCGGGCTGTTTCTCTACGACCACATCGGGGAGCGCAAGCGCCTTGCCGCGACTCGCACGCTCAGGCGAGGCCGCGATGCAGCTCTTGAGCCATTGCACGAACCGATCCGCCTGGCATTTGAATACTCCGATTGCTGGGTCGACGATTCTCGGATGGTTGTCCTCAATGCGATTGATGCGCGCGAGCGCGGCGCTGCCATCGCGGTAGGTTGGACACTGGTCCAGGCATCGCGGGAAGGGGCAACTTGGCGCGTTCGGGCCGAAGGGCCGGGCGGCACGTCGGTCACAGTACGCGCGCGTGCGCTCGTGAATGCAGCCGGTCCATGGGTGGAGCAGGTCCTGGAGCGAACCAGTGCACCACGTCGCAGCGCACTGCGCCTTGTCAAGGGTAGTCACATCGTCGTCCCGCAGCTGTATCCGGGTCCACATGCGTACACATTCCAGGGCGCAGACGGGCGCGTAATCTTCGCGATTCCGTATGAGCGCGATTTCACGCTGATCGGAACGACGGACGTTCCGTACGACGATGATCCGGAGCAGGTACAAACCAGTACGGACGAGGTCCGCTATCTGTGTGGCGTGCTGAGCGAGTATGTGCGCACGCCGGTCACGCCCGAACAGGTGGTCTGGCAATACTCCGGAGTGCGGCCGCTCTACGACGACGGCGGCGTCAGTGCGTCGACGGTGACGCGCGACTACGTATTCGATCTCAATGCTCCACAGGACGCCGCGCCGGTGTTGTCGGTCTTTGGTGGCAAACTCACAACTTACCGGAAGCTCGCCGAACATGCGCTGGCAGAACTGCTGCCAAAGTTACAGATCGCCACAGCTGCCTGGACACGCGGGGCCGTGCTTCCGGGCGGCGATATCCCCGATTTGGACATCGAACGGTTCGGCACTGAGCAGGTCGCTCGGTACCCGTTCGTCGAGCCGGCTGTGATTCGCCGCATGTGCCGCGCATACGGCACCAGGATCGAGCGGATCCTCGGCGATGTGCACAGCGCGGTGAGCCTCGGCCAAATGATTGCCCCGCAGCTTTACGAAGCCGAACTCAATTATCTTCGCACGACCGAATGGGCCCGGTGCGCCGACGACGTCCTGTGGCGCCGCTCCAAGCTCGGACTCACCACGGGCCCGTCAGACGTCCAGCGCATCAACCGGTGGTTTGCCGAACATTCTGCTCCGCCGCGCCAATCGGCCCTACCCGCTGCAGCGCACGATGCCAGCCCTTGATCTGCCCCTCGCGCGCACGGGCATCCAGATGCGGTTGAAAATCCGCCTCAGCGGACCACAGGCGCGCGATATCCTCAATGGAGCTGAACACGCCGCAACCCAGTCCCGCGAGGCACGCGGCGCCCCATGCGGTCGCTTCGGCAAGCTTGGGTCGTCGGATGGCTATGGCCAGTATATCGGCCAACCGTTGCAAAAACAGGGCGTTGCGCGCCATGCCGCCATCCACCTTCAGAAGCCCGGGCGCGACACCGTCGGCCGCCATCGCGTCGAGAAGATCTCGCGTCTGGTACACGACACTATCGAGGCCAGCTCGAACGATTTGGGCGCGATCGCTCGCCCTGGTCAGTCCGACAATCGCGCCGCGAGCGTCCGGATCCCAGTAGGGCGCACCAAGGCCGGTGAATGCAGGGACCAGGTAAACGCCGCCGGTATCACTGACCGAACCGGCCAGTGCTTCGACTTCTCCCGCTGCGGTGAACAAACCAAGACCATCGCGCAGCCACTGAATCGTTGCGCCAGCCGACAGTATCGAGCCTTCAAGCGCATAGGTCGTCCTGCCGTTCATCCGGTATGCAATGGTGCCGAGCAATCGGGAGCGGGACTCGACCAGCTTCTCTCCGGTATTCAGCATCAAGAAAGCACCCGTGCCATACGTGCTCTTGACGTCTCCTTCCGAGAACCCCGCTTGTCCGACCAAAGCGGACTGTTGATCGCCCGCCACCCCGCGAATCGGAAACGATGCACCGAGTATGCCCGGATCCGTCTCGCCGAAATTGTCCGTGCAGTCCAGCACGAGCGGCAGTGCATTCTCAGGAATGCCGAACGTCGCGCAGAGTTCCGGATCCCAGCGGTTCCGAATGACATCGAACAGCGCGGTGCGACTGGCGTTGGTCGCGTCCGTGACATGACACCGGCCAGCGGTCAGGCGCCAAATGAGGAAAGAATCGACTGTGCCGAAGGCCAGTTCACCCCGCGCTGCGGCTGCACGCGCATCGGGCACATTCCCGAGAATCCAGGACATCTTTGTCGCCGAAAAATACGGGTCAAGCCGAAGGCCCGTCTTCGCCGTGAGTCCGGGCTCGTGGCCGGCGCGTTCGAGTTCGCGGCAAACTTCGGCTGTTCGTCGGTCTTGCCATACGATGGCGTTATAAAATGGCACGCCGGTTCGCCGGTTCCACGCAATCGTGGTTTCACGCTGGTTGGTCACGCCGATCGCAGCAACGGTCACATCTCTGGATCGAAGCTTCTCCAGAACCGATCGTGT
>JAKADE010000727.1 GCA_021820785.1 Pseudomonadota bacterium | reverse complement strand
CTGGAAATTTCAAAATGTATGCGCGACTCGCCAGCGATCCTGCGGGTGTCACCTGAAACCGTGACCTGCCCCAGTGGGGCCACGCTACCACCGGAAGGATGTCAGACGGCGGTCGGGAGCCGCACCCGGCTCGCTCATCTCAGGTTCCTTCCCGAGGATAACCGACCGTCTGCGCGAACGTGACGAACTGCTCGCGGGGCAGCTGCAGCGCACGGGTCAGTGCGCGATAGTCGATCGCGCCGCGGAACACCGTGCCGAGCCCTTCGGAGGCACAGCACAGATACACGTTCTGCCCGATGAATGCGGCGTCCACCGACGCATACAGGCGACGCTCGACGAGCGACAGACCGCTCATCCGCTCGCCGTGCGCGACGTAGATCAGATCGAGCGGCGCGGTCCCGGCGAATTCCTGAGTGCCCGTCGCGGCGCGGATGTCGTTCGGCAAGTGTGCGATGAGCGTGCGGCCCTGCGGCTCGAATAGCCATACGCCATCCGCCATCGCAACATACACGTCGATGACCATCACGTGACGCCAGTACGGCGCCGTACGCTCGCCGCTGTCGCGATTGACGCCATAGGCGGCCCACAGCAGGGTGGAGAGCACTTGGGGGGTGAGCGGACGGTCGGAGAACTCACGGGTCGAGCGTCGCTGCGCGAGCGCCGAATACAGTGGCATCCCGCCGCGGACCCGGGGCGGTGGCAAGGCCAGCAGACCTTCGCGCGCTCGGCTGCGTTTGGGGCGTGCCGCAAGAGACAGTTCTGGCTGAGAGGCTGCACGAAGAGTTGGGTTCATGGCGGTCCGCTCCTGAGCGCCGCGCGCCTGCGCTATGCCGGCATGTGATACGCCCAGTCGGGGTGCGCCGACAGTGAGGGAAATCCCTAAGCCGCTCCGTTCCGGCAGTACTCCCCCTCGAGTCGCTCGGCCCGCCAGGCGCTCGCTGCGGGCTCTACGGATGGCGGATGTCGCCGCGGTGCCCGACAGTGCAGTGCACGTGGCCGGCGACTGCGGCGGCGCTGCGTGTGCAGGCACGTACCGCTGAATCGGATCGGGGCCCCCGCGCGCTGCATGAGTCGTTCGAACCGCACCCTCGCGTCCCTCGCCGACCCGTCGCTGCCGGCAAAGCTCGCGTACCTGGCCGATCCGCGCCACTACACGCCGCGACCGCGCTCGGTCGGGTGCATCGAAACGCACTACGCCTGGGTATTTCTCGTCGGGTCGTACGCCCTGAAGCTGAAGAAGCCGATGCGCCAGACCTCGATGGACTACCGCACCCTCGCGGACCGGGAGCGGGCGTGCCGCACCGAACTGCAGCTGAACCGACGGCTCGCCCCGTCGGTGTATCTCGGCCTCGCGGCGCTGAAGCAGACGCGCACCGGGAGACTTTCGCTGCGGTCGGGAACACGGGTCGTCGACTGGCTCGTGCGGATGCGCAGGCTCGCGCCAGGGCGCAGCCTCGAGCGGACGCTTGTGCGCCGTGGCGTCACGGAGCGCGACTGGGCCCGGCTGACGGCAACGCTCGCGGGGTTCTTCGCAGGCGCCGAGCGGCGGCCGATGGGCGAGGCAGCGTATCTGGCGCGGCTGCGGCGGCAGACGGCCAGCACGGCCCGGGCGTTGTGCGCGGCCGACCTCGGCCTCGATGCGCGCCGGGTGGCGGCGCTGGCGAAGGTTCAGCGGCAGTTCCTCACCACGCACGGAGCGCTCCTGCGCGGACGCGCCGCGCAACTGCGTGACGGGCACGGCGATCTTCGACCCGAGCATGTGTTCCTCGATTCGCGCGCCTCGCGGCTGTGCGTGATCGACTGTCTGGAGTTCGACGCCGACCTGCGGCGGCTCGATCCGGCCGAGGAAATCGCGTTCCTGGCACTCGAATGCGCGCGCCTCGCGGGCGCCCGCAGCGCCTCGCGCCTGATTGCGCATTACCGCCGCTCGAGCGCCGACCGCGCACCGTCGGCACTGATCGACTTCTACATGAGCCGTCGCGCCGCGGTGCGCGCCCAGATCAGCGCCTGGCATCTGCGCGATGCGGCCTTCGCGCTCGAGCAGCCGGCCTGGCGCGCCCGCGCCGAGTCGTACCTCGCCGATGCACTGCGCCTGGGGCGCCGTGCGCTGAGCCGCGCCGGCCGAACGGCCACCGGGGCCCGTGGTGCGGCCCGCCGGGTCACTCCCCGGGGCGCACCGGCCACTGCTCGAGCAGCGGCGCCACCGGAACGCCGCTCGCCATCCGCTGCACGACCTGGCCGAGCAGCGGCGCGACCGACAGCGTGACGAGTTTGCCCGAGGCCTGCGCCCCGCCCACCGTCGGCACGTCGAGCCCGACACTGTCGGTCACGACGATGCCGCGGATGGCCTCGGCCGCTGCCAGCGCATCGAGGCCGCTCGGCTGCGGTGCGTGCGTGACGGCGACGTAGACGGATTCGGCCCCGGCCCGCCGGCAGGCGTGCGCCGCACGAATCAGCGTCCCGCCCGTGGCGCACAGATCATCGAGCACGATGACGGTGCATCCGGTCACGTCCCCGAGCAGACTCCCGCTCGAGACGACATCCCTCG
>JAKADE010000726.1 GCA_021820785.1 Pseudomonadota bacterium | reverse complement strand
GCGGCGTGGTGGGCGACATGGCCGGATTTGCCGCCGCCGTCTACCAGCGCGGCGTGGCCTTCGTCCAGGTGCCGACCACCCTGCTCGCCCAGGTCGACTCCGCGGTGGGAGGCAAGACCGGCGTCAATCATCCCGGCGGCAAGAATCTGATCGGCGCCTTCCATCAGCCGACGGCAGTGCTTGCCGACACCGCCACGCTCGCGACGCTCCCGCCGCGGGAGCTGCGCGCGGGACTGGCGGAAGTCATCAAGTACGGATTGATCCGTGACGCCGGATTCTTCGCGTGGCTGGAATCGCAGACCGATGCTCTGCTCGCCGCCGACCGTGACGCGCTGGCGCATGTCATTCTGCGTTCCTGCCAGATCAAGGCTGAGATCGTTGGCCGCGACGAGCTCGAGCACGGCGAGCGCGCGCTTTTGAATTTCGGCCATACGTTCGGTCATGCCATCGAGGCGGCGAGTGGTTATGGCCACTGGCTGCATGGCGAGGCGGTCGCGGCCGGCATGGTCATGGCCGCGCGGATGTCCTGCGAGAGCGGACTGATCGATGGCGCGGCACTGGCTCGCATCTCGGCGCTGATCGAGCGCATGGGGTTGCCGACGCGGGTCGAGGGCGTCTCCGCTGAAACGATGCTCCAGGGCATGCGCATGGACAAAAAGGTGCTCGAGGGCCAGATCCGCCTGGTGCTGCTGCGGGCGATTGGCGAGGCGTTCGTGACCGCCGAATATGATCCACAGCGGCTTGCGCGCACCCTGGATGCGCATCTGTGCTGACGGACGGCGTATGAACACGGCCCACCCGGAGAGCGGCTTCCTCGCCCCCTATGGCGCGCAAGATGAGCGCTCGCGCGGCCGACGGTTCCCGGTGCCGGAGCCCGAGTTCCGCAGCGAATTCCAGCGCGATCGCGATCGCATCATCCACTCCAACGCGTTCCGTCGCCTCGTCTACAAGACGCAGGTGTTCGTCAATCACGAGGGCGATCTGTACCGTACGCGGATCACTCATTCGATCGAAGTGGCGCAGATCGGGCGCTCGGTGGCTCGCGCTCTGCGGGTCAATGAGACGCTGACCGAAGCGATCAGCCTGGCGCACGACCTTGGCCACACTCCGTTCGGGCATGCCGGCCAGGATGCGCTCAACGAGTGCATGCGGCCGTACGGCGGTTTCGAGCACAATCTGCAGTCCCTGCGGGTCGTCGATGAACTCGAGGAGCGCTACGCCGCCTTCCCGGGATTGAATCTCACCTTCGAGTGCCGCGAAGGCATACTGAAGCACTGCTCGGTGCGCAACGCGCAGCGGCTCGGGGAACTCGGAGAGCGCTTCCTGCGCCGTGAGCAACCGGGCCTGGAGGCGCAGATCGCGAACCTCGCCGACGAAATCGCCTACAATAATCACGACGTCGACGACGGCATACGAGCGGGGCTGATCGACTTGACGCAACTCAACGAGATGCGCCTGTTCCGCCGGCAATACGATGCGGTGACCGCCGAATATCCCGGACTCGGCGAGCGTCGTCTCGTGCACGAAGTCATCCGCCGCATGATCAATCACATCGTGGTGGATCTGGTCCGCACCAGCCAAGAGCGTATCGAGGCGTCCCATCCGGCCTCGATCGATGACGTCCGGCTGCAGCCCAGGCCTCTGATCGCCCTCAGCGAGACGACCCTGGAAGAGCATCGGGAGTTGATGCATTTTCTGCGCGAGCGCGTCTACCGGCATTACAAGGTGCTGCGTATGACGACCAAGGCACGGCGGGTGATCGAAGCATTGTTCGGTGCATTTCTGGCGAACACGGAATTGATGCCACCGGAACATCACGAACTCGCCGTTCGCGCCGAGGCCACCAACGGCAGCGAGGGGCGGGCCCGTGCAGTCGCCGACTACATCGCCGGGATGACTGATCGATACGCCATCCTCGAGCATGAGCGGCTGTTCGATCCTGCGGAGCGAACCTGAGTCATGAGCAGCGTCGATCCGAGTGTTTCGATCGATGCGCGCCGGCACTTCCTGCAGGCGCTTCGTCGTGCACTTCGCCCCATCATCCGGTTGTTAATCCGAAGTGGAGTTCGCTACGACGAGTTCGCGGATGCGGCTCGGGCTGCATATGTCGACAGTGCGTCCCAAGAAGGTATTGGCGGAATCGCGCGCCCCACTGTTGAGCAAATTTCATGGGCGACTGGCATTGAAGAGGAGCAGGTTCTCCACTACTGCAGCAGCGCAGTGGATCGGGCAGCGGAAAAAGCGGGTCTCAGATCCACTCACGTCATGAGCGAGATCTTGCACAGGTGGCACACTGATCCGCAATATCTTGGCTCATATGGGGCGCCCCTGGAGCTTGAGATCGATTCGCAGCCGAACACACCAAGTTTTCGTGCGCTTGTCAGTCAGGTAGAGAAAGGCTTAGATACTGAGGCCATCCTTCAAGAGCTGCTATCCGCACAATCGGTGATGTATTCCGGAAGTAGCCGGATTAGAGCACTGTCGCGATTTTATATTTGGTCGCGCGGCAACGTCTCAGGTTTCGAGTATTTCGGCTCAACACTGGCTCGGAT
>JAKADE010000725.1 GCA_021820785.1 Pseudomonadota bacterium | reverse complement strand
TCGTGTTCGGCGGTGGCGTCATGAGCGGAGCCGATCTGCTGCCGCGCATCCGCGCGGTCGCCGCCGAGCAGCTCGGCGGCTATCTGCCGATCGAGGCGCGGGCGGGCGGATTCGAGCGCCTGATCGTGGCTCCGGCGCTCGCCGGCCAGGCCGGAATCACCGGCGCTCTGTTGCTCGCCATGGGTTGAATCAGCGTTGCCGGGGCGCAACTGCAATCGTCTGCGTCCTGGATTGCAAACGTTTGTATCTTGTGGTCTACTTTTGCCGCGCCCGCGTATCACGACGCGGTGCAGCAGGCGTCAAAGCGTCAATAGGGGGGTCACGTGAAACATCTGAAGTCGCAACAGCAATCTCATTGCACCCGGGCGCCGGCCGCCGCGGTGCGCACGGTGCGGTTCATGAGCGTCGCCGCCGCCGTCTCGGTGGCACTCGGCACAGCACAAATTGTCGCGGCCGCGCCGGCGCGACCTGTGGCAGGTTCGTCGTCCGCACAGACCGCCAACGGCACCTCGGGCGGTGCATCCACGCTGATCGCCCCGCCGAGCAATATGCTGCAGCAGGTCGTCGTCACCGCTTCGGTTCAGTCGCGCAGCAACCTGGAGACCTCCGAGCAGGTCACTACGATTCCGAGCAAGCTGATTGTGGCCATGGCGCCGCAGTCGATCGCAGAGATGCTGCGCCTGATTCCCGGGGTGTCCGTCCAGGATCAGGCTGGCAGTGGCGGCAATGCGAATTTCACCGTGCGCGGCCTGCCGGTGACCACCGGTGGTGCGCCGTTCGTGCAGATCCAGGAAGATGGGCTGCCGCAGGTCCTCTTCGGCGACATGAACTTCGGCAATAACGATTACTGGACGCGCTTCGACGTCTCGGAGCAGATGCAGGCGACCGTGGGCGGTAGCGCCGCGACGCTCGCCGCCGGGGCTCCGGGGGCGGTCATCAACTTCATCAGTGCGACCGGCCGGCACAAGAGCGGCGAGTTCACTTTGTCGCAGGGTCTGGGGTTCGGACAGACCAAGGCGACGTTCGCGGTCGGTGGCCCGATCAACAGGACCTGGCGCTACCACCTCGACGGTTTCTACGTGCATGGCACCGGGCTGCGCGATCAGGGGTTCATCGGCGTCAACGGCTACCAGCTCAAGGGCAACATCACGCACGACCTCGCCGCGCACAAGGGTTTCATCCGCGTCTATGCGAAGCTGCTCAACGATCAAGAGGAATACAACGCGGGCGGCCCGGTGAGCGCCGTTGGCAGCGGCAACACGCTCTCGAGCATCTCCGTCTACCCGGGCTTTGACGTGCGCACTGGCACCACCGTGGGGATTTACAACCAGTCGATCACCTATCTCAGCAACCTCTCCGGGCAGTTCGCGCAGACGCCCAACGACGGTATTCACCCGCGTGTCGACTCGCTCGGTGCTGAGCTGTATTTCCTGCCGGGAGGAAACCTCTCGGTCGATGATAAGTTTCGCGTCAGCTGGATCAATGGCACGTTCGCCGCGCAGTTCTTCGGTCTCGGCAATACCGCCTCGATCATCGGCAGCACGGTCAACGGACAGACGGTCGGCCAGGTCGTCTACGCCGCCGGCCCGAACGCGGGTCAGGCGTACTCCGGGCTGGTGAATAACAACGCCCAGATCTACACCAACATGCACAATATGGGCAACGTGGTGAATGATATGTCGGTGCAGGATCACTGGCGAACCCCATACGGCAAGCTGCATGCTGGCGGCGGCCTGTTCTATATGTCGCAGACCATCGATCAGAGCTGGCATCCGAACGCGCAGCTGCAAGCCGTGAGCGGCAGCAATCCGCAGAACTTGGATCTGATCAGCACCGCCGGTCAGCTGCTCAGCAATAATGGAGTGACCGGATACAATACCAACTGGGGTGCGAGCGTGGATCGGCTGTACAACATGAATGTCACCGATACGGCTCCGTACCTCGACCTGACCTGGAGCATCGATCGGCTGCAGCTGCAGGGCAGTGTCCGGCAGGACGACTACCGGGTAAGCGGCTGGGCCGAGAGCGCCAGTGCCGCAACCACCCAGGTGGGCTATCTCAGCGGCGGAATGCTGAGCGCCACGGGCGGCCTCGGGACCCCGCTGGTGTCTTACTCGACGATCGATCCGAGCACCTACGAGCCGCTCGACTACGGCATCAGCTACCGCTCCTGGTCGATCGGCGCGCTGTACATGCTCAACGACAGCACCAGCGTATACGTTCGCGCCAGCCGCGGCGGTAAGCCGAACACCGATCGCAACATCCTCTCCGGATACACCAACCCGAACGGGTCGCTCAATGCCTCGGGCGCCGGCAAGGCGCTCGACATCGTGTTGCAGCAGGAGGCTGGCATCAAGCACGAGGGTGAGTTTCTCGGCGGCAGCTACGGTGTGACGCTCTCGTACTTCCACACCAGTTTCAGCGAGTCGAGCTTCGATCTGACCCAGCCGATGGCTACCCGCTACTTCAACGAGAAGTACTCGGCGAGCGGCGGGGAATTCGAGGCGACCTGGGCGGTCGGGGGCTTCTCACTGTATGCGCAGGCGACCTATCAGAAC
>JAKADE010000724.1 GCA_021820785.1 Pseudomonadota bacterium | reverse complement strand
ACTGGTTCGTCAACGGCCGCCCGGTGCGCGACAAGCTGCTGATGAGCGCCGCGCGGCTCGCCTACCGGGACGTGCTCTATCACGGCCGCCATCCCAGCTACGTGCTCTACCTGACCCTCGATCCGCGGCTGGTCGACGTCAACGCTCACCCGGCCAAGCTCGAGGTGCGCTTCCGCGACAGCCGTCAGATTCACGAGTTCGTCATGCGCACGCTCGAGCGCTCGCTCGCCGCGACGCGCCCGGAGCAGGCCGGTGCCCCGGGGGTGGCGGCCGCGCCGCTCATCGGGGCCGGCGCGACGATGCACGCTCCGTCGCGCACGAGCGGCCGCTTCGAGTTTGGTGCGCCGCCGTCGACTCAGGCCACGCAGCCGCACGGCGACTGGGCCCTCGCGGCCGCCGTGCGCGACGATCCGCCGCAGGCCGAGGCCGCCAGGCCCGCCGGGGAACAGCCCCTCGGGGTGGCGCTGGCCCAGCTGCACGGCCTCTACATCCTGGCGCAGAGCGCCGAAGGGCTGATCCTCGTCGACATGCACGCGGCCCACGAGCGAGTGCTCTACGAGCAGTTCAAGGCCGCACGTGGCACCGGACCCCCGGCCACCCAGCAGCTGCTCGAGCCGCTGGTGGTCGAGTTGAAGCCCGTCGACCTGGACCGTTTGCTGGCCCAGCAGGGTCTGTGGGCCGCTGCCGGGTTCGAGTTCGATGCACTCGGGACGTCCCGGCTCGCGCTGCGGCGGGTGCCGGCGCTGCTCGCCGGTGCCGAGGTGGTGCGCATCGTGCAATCCATGGCCGAGGATCTCGGCCGCGAGGATCCAGGCCACCATCTCGATGCACTCGATGACCGCTTTCTCGGCACGCTCGCCTGCCGCACGGCCATTCATGCCCACCGCAGACTGACGTTGCCCGAGATGGACGCCCTGCTGCGCCAGATGGAGCGTACCGACCGGGCCAACCAGTGCAATCACGGCCGACCGACCTGGACGCGCCTGACGCTGCGCGAGCTCGATCAGCTGTTTCTGCGGGGCCGCTGATGGGCGCGCCGTCCGCGGCGCTGCCGGTCCTGATCCTCACCGGACCGACCGGCAGCGGCAAGAGCGCGTGGGCCGAGCGGCTGGCCGAGCAGGCGCCGGTGGAACTCGTCAGCGTCGATTCGGCGCAGGTGTACCGGGGGATGGACATCGGCACGGCCAAGCCTTCGTTGGCGCTCAGGGCCCGGATCCCGCATCACCTCATCGACGTCTGCGACCCGGCGGAGGGCTACTCGGCCGGCCGGTTCGTGACGGACGCGCTCAGCGCCATCCGCCTCATCCAGGCCCGTCGCCGCGTCCCGCTGCTGGTCGGCGGCACGATGCTGTACCTGCGCGCGCTGCTGCATGGGCTGGCGCCGCTGCCGCAGAGCTCCCCGGAGCTGCGCCGAGAACTCGACGCGCGTGCCGCGCGCGAGGGCTGGCCGGCGCTGCATGGCGAGCTCGCGCAGCTCGATCCGCAGGCGGCGGCGCGCATCAATCCGAACGACGCGCAGCGCATCCAGCGGGCGCTGGAGGTCTGCCGGCTCACCGGCGAGCGGCTCTCGGACCTGCACGGCCGGACGCAGCCGCCGCTGCAGGGCATGACGGTGTGGAGCTGGGCGCTCGCGCCGCCCGAGCGTGCCGTGCTGCACCAGAGGCTTGCGGAGCGCTTCGAGGCGATGATGGCCGCCGGTCTGCTCGAAGAAGTCCGGGCGCTCTATGCGCGGGGTGATCTGACTGCCGCGCACGCGTCCATGCGCTCGGTCGGGTATCGGCAGCTGTGGGGGTACCTGGCCGGCGACTACGACCAGGCCGAAGCGGTCCGGCGGGCCATCGCCGCGACGCGCCAGCTGGCCAAACGGCAGTTCACGTGGATGCGCTCGGAGGCGTTTGACGCGTGGCTCGATCCCGAGGCGCAGGCGCTGTCGTGGAATCGCGACGTTCGCCGGCGCCTCGAGGCGCTCGCGCTGTGAAACACCGCGCGTGATAATATCCAGCCTCCGTATCGCTTCAGCCTGCCGCGGAGGCAGGCGCTTGCATCACTCCCCGTAGGGTCGCTTCGGCGATCCCTCAAACGCTCAAAAATTACAATCTGTGAGAATAAGGAGAACCCGATGGCCAAAGGCCAGTCGCTCCAAGATCCCTTCCTGAACGCCCTGCGCAAGGAACGGGTGCCCGTGTCGATCTACCTGGTGAACGGCATCAAGCTGCAGGGCCAGATCGACTCGTTCGACCAGTTCGTCGTGCTGCTGAAGAACAGCGTCAGCCAGATGGTCTACAAACACGCCATCTCCACGGTGGTGCCGGCGCGCAACGTGCGCCTGTCCGCCGACGAAGAGGGTGTGGCGGAGATCGCCGCCGAGTGAGCTGCGCCGGCGCGCGCACAGGTCGGGAACTGAATCGTGTTCGAACGCCCGCGTTCCGGTGAACGCGCGCTGCTGGTGCGCGTGGGTTTTGGCGGACCGGTCGATCCGGAGGACCTGGCGGAGTTCCGTCAGCTCGCCCGGTCGGCCGGCGCCGAGCCGGTCGGCACGGTAACCGGGCGGCGCGAGCG